>NZ_JBFBAO010000081.1:0-21417 GCF_040682255.1 Micromonospora sp. NPDC051296
GATTACCATATCAGACGGGGCGTCTTTAACGACAGTGGGGGCTGACCTGGAAACCCCCGGTCAGCCACCACTGGTGATGCGGAATCTCAGGTCAGTACACCCAGCTGGTGCACGTGTTCCAACTCGATGGGTACTTCCAGGCACCCGGACTTCCCGTTGCGTAGCCGTAACAGATCCGGTGCTTGTCAGCGTCGCCCGAGGAGTTCGTGATCTTGCCAGTGTTCCAGGTACCCGTCACCCCCTGGCCCGACATCACGGTCCTGCGGCTGGCCGTATCCTCGGCGTAGCCGTACGGGGACTTGATCTGCCGCTCGATCCTGACCACCATCGGCGTATCGAAGGGCGACGACACATAGTCGATGACGATCTGCCCCCACCGCTGGGTGTTGCAGGTGCTGCTCTGGGCCAGCTTCCAAGCCTTGGTGATCGAACCATTGAGCGTCACGTACTGGGCCTGGACTACCGTGCTACAGGCGGCGGACGCCGGCGTCGCCGGGACCACCAGGCCGGCGGTGAGGCCGACGAAAGCGCCCAGCGCGAGCATTCCGCTGGTGACTTTCCGCTTGATCGAACGCTTCGACATCGCTCCCCCGTGTGTGGTTTGAGGTGATGCCGGGAACGCTAGGGTGTCGGGCCATCACCGGCCCATCAACTGCCCACCAAGGTGCCCTCGCCCGCCACGACGATGTCGGAGTAGCAATCGGGCGAACCGCGGCGACCCGACCACGGAAGCACCGCGCCCGCTCCACCTGGTCGGAAGTTCGTCGACCGCCGCTCGATGCGGGACGTGTGTGCCGGCGGAGAACTGCCGATGCTCCGACAATCGCCCGATGACGAAAGCAGCTCTGCGACGATCGCCAACTGGTCAAGCGCGGAGCGCACCAACTGCAGCACGTCCGCGCCGACCGTCAGGCCGCCTTCATGTGGGACAACGGCCTGATGGGAGTCGAGCAGTCCGCGATGCACCTTCTCCACGAACGCGCCGGTCTCGATGCCGAGCTCCATCCGAAGCCGCGACCGTAGGCTCTGCAAGACCTGCAGCCCCTCTGCGGTCCGGCCCATGTGGTGCATCGCGAGCGCGAGATAGCCGTGCAGACTCTCATGGTACGGATACCGGGTGACCCACCCGGAGAACTCCACCACCACGCCTGCGTTGTTGCCGCGGGCGAGCTCGATCTGACCGTATTTCTCAATCAGCCCGACCCGCATTTCCTCAAGGCTTGTCGCCGCGGGTGCTAGAGCGTCCGATCGGACGTCCTCCAGGGCCTCCCCCGACCAGAGATCGAGTGCCCGCCGCGCCGTTCGCGATGCCCCTTCCAAATCCCCTCTCCCGGCGCGTGATTGGACGTCCGCGCACAATTGCCTGAACTGCATCGCGTCGATTTGTTCAATGGACAGCGTCAGGCAGTAGCTTGAGGAGATTCGGTCCACATCCGCCTTGACCGCCATACTGGACAGAAGTTTGCGAAGCGTTCCGACGCAATTCTGCACCTGCTGAACGGCGGTTTGTGGTGGGCCTTCTCCCCAAATAACCTCCACGAGTCGTGGAGTAGAAACAGGGCGGTTAGGATCGACCAACATAGCCGCCAGTATTTTTCGTTGACGATGTGCGGAAACCGAGCAGAATCTGCCATCCGAACGCACAGCCACTGGCCCTAAAATTTTGAAATCCATGCACTCCCCCGTGAGTGATGCCTCGCTCCATCCTGCGCGCGCGCCGACGGCCCGTCAAGACCGCAACCTGTAACCAACAGGACTGAGGAGACCGGCGGTCACAACCAGTAGCCGGGAGGGTTATCGCCGGAGGGCATTCGCAGCGACGAATGCAGGTATGGGCGTTTCGCGCCGTAGCGTTCACGCCGAAGTCCGGCGACCCGAGGGCAGGACGACGGCTACGGATTGTTGCGTTCAGCAAGACGGCGCGGAGTCACGTGAGGGTTACCCGTACGGACGGGTCCCGCGCCGGGCCGGACGTGGTGACGTCACCGGCCCGACACGGGATCCGCGAAGGGCATCGAGCGCAGGTGTGCTGACCCGATGCCCGATGGTCAGCCCTTGATGTACGGCTTGCCGTCGGCGGCCGGCGCCCGCACCCGACCGACCAGCCCGGCCACGGCCAGGATCGTCGCCAGGTACGGCAGCATGGCCAGGAACTGGCCGGGGATGATGCTGTTGATCGCGCCCAGGTAGGTGGCCAGTTGGTCGGCGAAGCCGAAGAAGAGCGCGGCGAGCAGTGCTCCGGTCGGGCTCCACCGGCCGAAGATCAGTGCGGCCAGGGCGATGAAGCCCTTACCGCCGATCATGTTCTTGGTGAACGAGAAGAGCGCCAGCGTGTACGACGCGCCACCGATGCCGGCGACCGCGCCGGCCAGCAGCACGTTGCGGTAGCGCAGCCCGAGCACCTTCACGCCGAGGGTGTCCGCCGCCGTCGGGTGCTCGCCGACCGAGCGGGTCCGCAGACCCCACCGGGTACGGAACAACGCGATGTGGATCACGAGCACCAGCAGCAGGGCGAGGTAGAGGAAGATGTTGCCCTGGAACAGCGCCGGGCCCAGCACCGGGATGTCCGACAGCAGCGGGATCTCCCAGTTGCTGAAGCGCGGGGCGCTGTTGTAGCGCGCGGCGTCGGTCTGCATCAGTCGCTCGTAGAGGAAGCCGGTGATGCCGACCGCCAGCAGGTTGAGGACGATGCCCATGACCACCTGGTCGACCAGGTAGCGGATGGAGAACACGGCCAGCAGCAGCGAGATGAACGACCCGCCGATCGCGGCGGCGACCAGACCCACCCAGACGCTGCCGGAGATGCTGCCGAACAGCGCACCACTGAACGCGCCCATCAGCAGCTGGCCCTCGATGGCCACGTTGACCACGCCGGAGCGTTCACAGAGCACGCCGGCCAGCGAGCCGAAGATCAGCGGCAGGGCGAGCAGGAAGGTGCCCCGCACGATGTTGACCAGCGGCATGAAGTTCTGCCCGGTCGGGGCGGCGGAGACCTGCCAGCACAGGAACGACAGCACGAAGGCGACCAGACCGGCGGCGAGCACCGGGATGAACCAGCGCTTCGGCAGGCCGGCCAGCATCGCGGCACCGGCGGCGAGAGTGATCAGGCCGAAGAGGATCGCCCCGACCGTGCCGTTGATCTCCAGCGCGGCGCCGGCGGCGTCCTCGCTGAGCGTGAAGCGGGCCTGCTCGCCGGTGGCGAGCGCGCCGAACAGCACCGTGGCCAGCAGGCCGAGCGCCAGCAGCACCAGCCCCACCTTGCGGGTCCGGGTCCAGAAGCCCTCGTCGACCGGTGCGACCTCGACGTCGGGAACAGCCATGGTGGACATGCCTCACCAGCCCTTCGCGAGGCTCGTCTGCAGCCGAGCGGCCCGCGCGGCCCGGAGCTGGAAGATCGCCTTCACCAGGGCCGGCGCGGCGATGAAGATGACGATCAGCGCCTGGAGCACGGTGACCAGCTCCAGCGAGATCCCCGAGTACGACTGCATCCGGTTGCCGCCGGCCTGCAACGCGCCGAACAGCAGCGCGGCCAGCGCCACGCCCCACGGTTTCACCCGGCCGAGCAGGGCGACCAGGATGCCGTCGAAGCCGATCTGGGCGACCACCAGCGGGGTCAGTGCGGCGGCGGTGGTGCCCAGCACCATCTGCGAACCGCCGAGCCCGGCCAGCACCCCGGCGAAGACCATGATCAGGACGTACGTCCGGGTGACGCTGATGCCGGCGGTCCGGGCGGCGTCCGGGTTGGCACCCACCGCACGCAGCTCGAAGCCGAGCGTGGAACGGTTGAGCAGCCAGGCGACCGCCCAGGTGGCCAGCACGGCCAGCAGGATGCCGCCGTGCGCCCGCAGGTTGTCGCCGAACAGGCGGGGCAGCTGCGCGGAGGCGTCCACCGGCCGGCTGATCGCGTCGGTGCGGTTCGGGTCCTGCACCCCGTTCTGGACGATCAGCCAGGTCAGGAAGTAGACCGCGATGTAGTTGAGCATGATCGTGTTGATCACCTCGTGCGCGCCGGTGCGCGCCTTGAGGATGCCCGGGATGAAGCCCCAGATGGCCCCGCCGACCGCGCCGGCCAGCACTGCGACCAGCAGGTGCAGCCCCGGCGGCAGCGGCAGCAGGAAACCGGCGAGCGCGGCCAGGATGACGCCCATGGTGGCCTGGCCCTGAGCGCCGATGTTGAACAGGCCGCCGCGGAAGGCCAGCGCCACCGACAGGCCGGTGAAGACCAGCGGCGCGGTGTAGGTGAGCGTCTCCGAGATCGGGCTCAGCGCCGTGTTGAGGTTGGCCGCAGCCGGGTCGAAGACGGCGCCCTTGAACAGGTTGGCGTACGCCTCGCTGACCAGCGTCCAGCTGGCGTTGATCGCGTCCGCCGGTCGGGCGGTGAAGTAGGCGTAGGTGCCCAGCACGTCCGGATCGGAGATGATCATCAGGATGGCGCCGACCACCATCGCCAGCACCAACGACAGCAGGGTCACCGTGAACGTGTTGGCGGCCCACAGGTTCTCCAGGAAGAGCCGCCCCAGGGTGGGACGCTCCTGCGGGGCGGTGGGCGTGGTGGCCGCCTCCGCGCGCTCGGTGTTGCCGAGCGCGTTCTGGGCAGCCTGCTCCTCGCTCGCCGGCTCCTTGTCCGGGGAGCCCGGCTGGGGATTCGGGTTGGTCATGCTTCCTTGTCCTCGCTACCTGGACCCTCGGGGGCCGGCGCCACGCCGTCGGTGGTGGCCGGGACGTCGCGATCGGTGGTCGCCGCGGTGCCGCCGCCGGACACGGCGTCGGCGTCGGCGGTGGCCGCCGTGTCCCGGTCGGTGGTCGCCGCGTCCCCGCCCTCGACGGCCGAGTTGCCGGCCGTCGCGTCCGGGGTGATGCCGGCCATCAACAGGCCGATCTCCTCGCGCGGAGTGTCCGGGCCGACGACGCCGATGATCCGCCCGCGGTACATCACCGCGATCCGGTCGGCCAGCCCGATCACCTCGTCGAGTTCGCTGGAGACCACCAGCACAGCGGTGCCGATGTCACGCTCGCGGATGACCCGGCTGTGGATGAACTCGATCGAGCCGACGTCCACGCCCCGGGTGGGCTGGGCGGCGATGAACAGCTTCAGTGGCCGGGACAGCTCCCGGGCCACGATCACCTTCTGCTGGTTACCGCCGGAGAGGGTGCCGACCGGCGCCTGTGCCGACGAGGTGCGTACGTCGAACTGCTCGATCCGCTCCTGCGCCGACTTGGCGATCGCGTCCGGTTTCAGCGACAGGCCCCGACCGAACGGCGGCTGATCGTAGATGTCCAGCACCAGGTTCTCCGCGACGCTGAACTCCTTGACCACGCCGTCGACGCTGCGGTCCTCCGGCACGTAGCCGACGCCCGCCCGGAGCACCTTCTTGGTCGACCAGCCGTCGACCCGCTGGCCGTCGAGGGTTACCGTGCCGGCCAGCAGCGGCCGCAACCCCATGATCGCCTCGATCAGTTCGGTCTGGCCGTTGCCCTGCACGCCCGCGACGCCGAGCACCTCGCCCGCGCGTACCGTCAGGTCGACGCCGTCCACCGCGCGGACCTGCCGGTCGTCGTCGACGACCAGGCCGGCGACCTCCAGGACCGGCTCGCCCGGGGTGGCCGGGGGCTTCTCCACGGTGAGCCGGACGGTCCGGCCGACCATCAGCGCGGCCAGTTCGTCGCGGCTGGCGTCCGGCGACGCCGTACCCACGGTCTTGCCGCGCCGGATCACGGTGATCCGGTCGGCGATCGCCTTGACCTCGCCGAGCTTGTGGGTGATGAAGACGATCGACTTGCCGGCGGCCTTGAGCGACCGCATCACGGCGAGCAGTTCCTCGGTCTCCTGCGGGGTGAGCACCGCCGTGGGCTCGTCCAGGATGAGCAGGTCGACGTCGCGGGTGAGCGCCTTGACGATCTCGACCCGCTGCTGGACGCCGACCGGCAGGTCCTCGATCACCGCGTCCGGGTCGACCCGCAGGTTGTACCGCTCGGAGACCTCGGCGACCTCGCGCCGGGCCCGGCGCCGGTCCAGGAATCCGGCGATGCCGCCCCGGACCTGCTCAGCGCCGAGCATGATGTTCTCGGTGACGGTGAAGACCGGGACGAGCATGAAGTGCTGGTGCACCATGCCGATGCCGGCCGCGATCGCGTCGGACGGGCCGCGCAACTTCAGCGGCTTCCCGTCGACCAGGATCTCGCCCTCGTCGGGCTGGTAGAGCCCGTACAGCACGTTCATCAGGGTCGACTTGCCCGCGCCGTTCTCGCCGAGCAGGGCGTGGATCTCTCCAGGCTCCACCGTCAGGTCGATGTGGTCGTTGGCGACCAGATCACCGAACCGTTTGGTGATGCCGCGCAGTTCGAGTCTCAGCGCAACCTCCTGGAGTGCGAAGCGATGGTGCAGCGTAGCTGCTGGGGGTAGATCGCGGCGTCGGCCGGACCGGTGGAGCGGACCGGCCGCTCCGGCGCGACGGGTCTCCCCCGCGCCAGAGCGGCCGGATCATGGTGTGGCATGGTTCGCCGGCCGCCCCTGGTGATCGTCTCACCGGGGGCGACCGGCGAAGGGTCACTTCGGCTGGGCCGCCGACTCGACCTTGATGGTGCCCGCGGCGATGTCCGCCTTGAGCTTGTCGACCTCGGCCTTCAGCTCGGCGGGAACCTTGCTGTCGAAGTCGTGGTACGGGGCGATCGAGACGCCGTCGTTGGCCAGGGTGCCGACGAAGCCCGGGTCGGCCGCCAGCTTCTCGCCACCGGCGGCCTTGAGCACGGCCTCCTTGACCGCACCCGGGATGTTCTTCACCACCGTGGTGATGATCGCCGGGCAGTCCGGGGTGCTCTCGCAGCCGTCGACGTCCACCCAGATGGTGTTGTACTTGCCGCCGGAGGTCTTGGCCGCACCGGTGGTGCCGAGGCCGGCGCCGCCGGCGACCGGCATGATGATGTCCGCGCCCTGGGCGACCAGCGCGTCGCTGACCTTCTTGCCCTCGTCCTGCTTCTCGAACGAGTTGGTGAAGGAGCCGTTCTGGGTCGCCTTGTTCCACCCGAGGGCCTGGACGTTCTTGCCCTTGGCCTGGTTGTACTGCGCGACGCCGTCGACGAAGCCGTCCATGAAGATGGTCACCGGCGGGATCTTCATGCCGCCGTAGGTGCCCACCTTGCCGCTCTGGCTCATGCCGGCGGCGACGTAGCCGGCCAGGAAGCCGGCCTGGGCGGTGTCGAACTGCATCGGGTAGACGTTGGCCACGCCCGGCTTGGCGTCGACGATGCCGAACTGCTGGTCCGGGTTCGCCTCGGCGATCTTCTTGGTGGCGTCACCCATCAGGCCACCGACGGCCAGGATGAAGTCGCACTTCTGGTTGACGTACTGGGTGAGGTTCGGCTCGTAGTCCGCCTGGGCCTTCGAGGCGACGTACTTGATGTCGATGTTGTCGTTCTCGGCCTTGGCGTCCTGCAGGCCCTTCCAGGCCGAGGTGTTGAACGACTTGTCGTCGATGCCGCCGACGTCGGTGACCATACAGGCGGTGTACTTCTCGCCGCCGGAGCCGGCGTTGTTGCTCTCCGGGGCCTCGCCACACGCGGCGGCGCTCAGTACGAGCCCACCCGCCGCGACGACCGAGGCGATACGCATCCCACGCACCGAGCGCAAGACGTCTCCCTTCCCATTGCACACCGCGTCAGTCGCGGTGGCAGCCCTTGAACCGGCCTGCGCCTTGCCGCCGGCGTCCCACGTTACGGACGCAGAGCGTACGCCCGCGCCCACCTGCCGAACGACAATCGTGCAGGACTGTTGGAGGCCTGTTACCCCTACGTAATGCTGGGGTGGGGCAGATCACTCACAGTGTTGGCAGGTGGGCGGACGAGTGTCGGGAAAGTCCTTTTCCCGGTCCGGCGGCCGGCCCGGCGGTCACCGCCAGAAGACCGCCACGGCCGCGTTGAGCAGGGTCAATCCCACGATCGCGAGGAAGTGACCCCGGTTGACCTCGGCCCGCTTCCGGGAGAAGAAGACCATTACGAAGATGAGCAGGGCGAGGACGAGCTTCGTAACAAGCTTCGCCGGCGCCGGTTCGTCGCCGTCGCGCAGCGGCGCGCTCAGGCCGATGCCGGTCACCAGTTGGATCACCGAGCCCCAGAGCATCGCGGGGTTGATCCGGATCTTGCCAGTGAGGTATTGGGCGATCGCGCCGCCGAGCAGCAGCGCGAACCCGATCAGGTGGGCGTAGAGGAGGATGAGTCGAAGTGCTTCCACGCGCCCCATCCTGCCCTATCAACGACGGTTTGTAGTAGTGGCACCTGGCCGATCGGCGCGCTGAGCCCGGGACCCGACCAGCACCAGGGCCAGGCCGACCACGGCGTACCCGGCCAGCACGGCGAGGGGCCGACCGGCGCCAGCGCCGTCGAAGAACGCGACCGAGCGCAACAGGGTGCCCCCGGCGCCGACGGGTAGCCACTGGCCGAGCGCGCCCCACGGCTGCGGCAGCAGCTCCGGCGCGGCACCGACCGCGGAGAGCGGATTGCCGACCAGGAACACCAGCAGCGCACCCAGCCCGATGCCCGGCCGGCCGAGCAGTGCGCCGAGGCCGGTGACGGTGGCCGAGGCGGCCAGCGCGAACAGCCCGATCGCGGCGGCCTCGGCGGCCCAGCTCCCATTGACGACCCCCAGCCAGCCGTGCAGCACCGCGACGCCGACCAGGCCGGCGAGCACGCCGGTGGCAACCAGCCCGACCAGCCGGGCCACCCGACCGGCGACCAGCAGGACCAGCAGGGCGCCGGCGAGCAGGCTGGTCATCGCCAGCGGGAGGAAGCCGGCGGCGAACCCGGCCCCCCGGGGGTCGTCGGGGGGCGCCGGCACCACCTCGACCACGGTGACCGACCGCCCGGCGGAGAGCTGGCCGGCTGCCTCGGTGAGCAGGGCGGCGACCGTGGGACTGGCCGCCGGGGCGGTGTGCAGGGCAATGCCGTCCGGGCCGAGCACGAAGGCGCCGTACACCTCCCGGTCGCGCAGCGCGCGGTCGGCCGCCGCCACGTCGGGCAGCGTGGTCACCGCGAAGGCCCCGGGCCGGGCGGCGGCGAGCCGGCCGGCCAGCTCGCCGGCGGCGGGCGGGGGGCCGGCGACGGCGACCGGCAGGTCGCGCGGGGCCAGGTTCACCGCCGGTGCCGCGAACAGGGGTACGAGCAGGGCCTGACCGACCACCGCCAGGGCGGCGACCAGGACAGCGAGCAGCAGGGGTGACCGGGTCCGGGTGGGCATCGCTTCTCCTAAAAACGAATGCTCGTTCTTTTTCTCTCTCAGGCTCCTCCCCGTTGAGGATCCATGTCAAGAACGAACGCTCGTTCTACGATGTAGCCCGTGCCACGCGTCTCGGACGAACACCTCGCCGCCCGTCGCCGTCAGATCGTCGAGGCGGCCCGCCGGTGCTTCCTGCGCGAGGGCTTCCACCGCACGACCATGCAGGACGTGATCGCCGAGGCCGGCCTCTCCGTCGGCGCGGTATACCGCTACTTCCCGAGCAAGGCGTCACTGATCAACGCGATCGCCGAGGAGGCGATCGGCGGCGCCGAGCTGGTCCTCGCCGACCTGGCCCGGCAGGATCCGCCACTGCCCCTGGCCGAAGCGCTGGAGCGCACGCTGGCGTACGTGGAGACCCAGACCGGCGACGACGGCCTGCTGCGGCTCGCGATCCAGGTGTGGGGGGAGGCCCAGCGGGACCCGGCACTGGCCGAGTTCGCGGCCACCACGTACAGCGGGATCCGCCGCCAGTTCGAGGTGCTGGTCCGACGGGCCCAGCAGGACGGCGAGATATCCGCCGACGCCGACCCGCAGGCCGTGGCCGCGGCCCTGTTCGGCCTGGTGCCGGGCTGGTTCCTCCAGCGCATCCTGACCGGCGGCCCGGATCGCGCCAGCTACCTCGCCGGCGTCCGCGCCCTGCTGGGCCGCTCGGGCTGAGTGCCCGCCGCCGTTGGGCCGCCCGCGCGGTAGCGCCCGGCTGGCGCAGCTCAGCCGGCGCATCGACCACGACCGGGAGGGTGGGTGTCCGCGCGCACCCACCCTCGTCCTCCTGCCGGTCGGGTCAGCCCTTGGTGCCCCCGGCAGTCAGGCCGGAGACCAGGTGCTTCTGGGCGAAGAAGAAGACCAGGCCGGCCGGAACGGTGACCAGGACGGCAGCGGCCGTCAGGTACTCCCACTGCGGGTTGAACTGCGGCACGAACTGCTGGAGCCCGTACGCCAGGGTGAACCTGTTGTCGGTCTGGATGAAGGCCGACGCGTACGCCACCTCACCCCAGGCGGTGAGGAAGGTGTAGAAGGCGGTGACCGCCACGGCCGGCTTGGCCAGCGGCAGCACCACCTTCCAGAAGGTGGCGAACGGCCCGCATCCGTCCAACGCCGCCGCCTCGTCCAGCGAGGTCGGGATGGAGTCGAAGTAGCCCTTCAACATCCAGGCGCAGAACGGCACCGCGATGGTCAGGTACGCGATGATCAGCGCGGGCATCGTGTTGATCAGCCCAAGCCGAGCCATGATCGTGTAGATCGGCACGATCAGGATGGCCACCGGGAACATCTGGGTGACCAGGAAGACCATCATCAGCGGCCGGCGACCCGGGAAGTTGAACCGGGACACCGCGTAGCCGGTGGTGGCCGAGAAGAAGATGCCGATGGCCATGGTGAACGCGGCGACGATCACCGAGTTGAGAAACCATCTCGGGAAGTTCGTCTCGGTCAGCACATAGCTGTAGTTGGCCAGGGTGGTGTCCCGGAACAGGGTCAGCTCGCTGCTCTGGATCGCGTAACCGGGCTTCAGCGACGACAGCAGGACCCAGGCGATCGGCCCGATCGCGATCAGCGCGGCCAGGATCAGCGTGCCGTGCAGTAGGAAGGACATGGCCCGGCTGCGCCGGCTACGGCCAGGCCGCTTCACCCGACTCATCACCACACCTCGCCTTGCTTGCGCAGGGCCCGTCGGTAGAACACCGAGAACACCAGCAGGATCGACAGGATCAGTACGCCGTAGGTGGAGGCCAGCGAGTAGTTACGGATGCCCTCGAAGGCCGCCCGGAAGGCACCGGTCACCAGGATCTCGCTCTGGCCCGCCGGCTGCCCCTCGGTCACCAGGAAGATGATCGGGAACATGTTGAACGTCCAGATGGTGCCGAGCAGGATCACCGTCATGCTGACCGGGCGCAGGCCGGGCAGGGTGATGTTGCGGAACCGCTGCCACGCCGAGGCCCCGTCGATCTCGGCCGCCTCGTACAGCTCGGACGGGATGGTCTGCATGCCGCCGAGCAGCGCCACCATCATGAACGGCACGCCGAGCCAGACGTTGGTGACGATGGCGGTGAACAACGAGGTCCACCGGTCGGCGAACCAGGCGACCGGGTCGATGCCGAGGGCGGAGAGCACCGCGTTGGCCAGGCCGAAGCGCTCGTTGAAGATGAACTTCCAGGCGAACGCGCTGACGAAGGCCGGCACCGCCCAGGGCAGCACGAGCAGCACCCGGTACAGCCCCCGAAGCCGCATCGGCCGGTTGAGCATGGTGGCCAGGCCGAGACCGAGGCCGAAGTGGCAGGCCACGCAGACGAACGTCCAGATCAGCGTCACGCCGGTCCACTGCCAGAACTCGCCGACTTCGCCGGTGAGCACCCGCAGGTAGTTGTCGAGGCCGACGAACTCCCACTTGTTGGGGTTGTCCTTGCAGATCTCGCTGCCGGTGATCGACTTGGTGCAGATCTCGGCAACCTGGTTGGCCTCGTTGAGATTGGTGAAGGAGAGCCAGATCCCGCGGAACAGCGGGTAGAAGATCAGGACCGCCAGGACGATGACGACGGGCAGCACCATCGCCCAGGCGTACCAGTGTTTCTCCCAGCTGCGGCGCAGCCGGGACGGACGAGCGGATCGGCCGGGCGGCGTCGACGGCGGCGCCGGATCGGCTGTCACGGTGGTCATCAGCAGCGCTCCAGAGGGGAGGCCCGGCAGGGCCGCGCGACCGTGACGGTCACACGACCCTGCTGGGTGCCGAAAGGTCACCGGCCGGGGCCGGAGCCGACGGTCGGGTCAGAGCCCGTAGCCGGGCACGACCTCGGCCTTGTACTTCTTGGCGACGGTGTCCAGCGCGGCCTTCGGGTCCTTGTTCTGGATCAGGACCTCGGTGGCCATCTGGTCGAGCGGGCCGAAGAACTGACCGGCCTCGGGGATCCACGGGCGACCCACGGCGGCCTCGTTCACCGCTTGGAACGCGGCGACGACGGCGTTGTTCTTGACCGGGTCGAGCTGGTAGGCGGACTTGCGGGTCGGCAGCAGGCCGAGCTTCTCGGAGAGGAAGGCCTGCGACTCGGCCGAGCTCATGTACTTGACGAACGCCACGGCGGCGTCGACCTTCTCCTGCGGCATGCCGGACCAGATCGTGTAGTTGTGGCCGCCGACCGGGCCACCGGCCCTGGCCGAGCCGGCCGGCACCGGGGCGATGCCCAGGTTCTCCAGGCCACCGAAGGTCGGTGCCGACTTGACGTTGTTGACCTCCCACGGGCCGTTGATGATCATGGCGACCTTCTTCTCCTTGAAGAGGGTCATCATGGTGCCGTAGGAGTCGTTGGCGGACGGCTTGGCGGCCGCACCGCTGTCGATCAGGTCCTTGGCGATCTTGAGGCCGGCCGCGTTCTGCTCCGAGTTGATGACGATCTTCTTGGCCCCGGTGTCGACCAGGTCGCCGCCCTCGCCGTACATGAAGGGCAGCAGGAAGTAGCCGGCCGGGTTGAGGTACACGCCCTCGACACCGGTCTTCTCCTTGACGGCCTGCGACACGGTCTTCAGCTCGGCCCAGGTCTTCGGCGGCGCGCTCACGCCGGCCTTGGTCAGCAGCTCCTTGTTGTACATCAGCGCCAGGCTGTCGGTGACCTGCGGGACGCCGTAGGTCTTGCCGTCGTACTTGTTGGAGGCGAGTGGGGTCTCCAGGAAGTCGGACTCATCGCTCAGCAGCTCGGAGCCGTCCAGCGCGTAGAGGTAGCCCAACGAGGCGAACTCGGGCACCCAGGCCACCTCGGCCCGCAGGATGTCCGGCGCTCCGGTCTTGGCCTGCGCGGCGGTCTTGAACTTGTTCTGGGCCTCACCGAACGGGACCGACTGATAGTTGATCTTCACTTTCGGGTAGGTCTGGTTGAACTTGGCGATCAGCTCCTGGAAGGCCGGGCCCTCGTTCTGCGGGTCCGAGGTGTCCCACCAGGTCAGTTCGGCGGTGAGGGAGGCGGGGTCGGCCTTGGGCTGCTCCTCAGCCGCCTTGTCCTCGCCGCCGCAGGCGGCGACGGAGAGGGCGAGGGTGGCGGAGGCGAGTACGGCGATCCCCCTGGCTGTGCGGCGCATGTTCGCTCCTAGATTGCCTGCCGGGTGTCGGCGGGACATTAGCAAGAACTTTCGTAGCTCGAAACCCCTTGCGAACATCACTGCAACAACCGTGCCCCATCCGCAACTTCAGTGATTGGCACCTAGGGCCATCTAGGCATTTCGTCCGGGAATGGCGGGATCAAGAAGTCAACCAGACATCACTCTCCGCCGCCCTGACGCGCACCCATCGTCCGCGCAGAGGCCAGCGGGGGTCGGCCGCATGGCCGCGCTCCCGACTCCCGATGCTCGATTCTGCAAGTTCTTGCTGGCTACTGCGCAAGAACTTGGCGGTGAGCTACAGTGCCGCCATGCGCGCTCGCCTCTCCGACATCGCTCAGCAGGCCGACGTCAGCGAGGCCACGGTGTCGCGGGTGCTCAACGACCGCCCCGGTGTGGCACCCGAGACCCGGCAGGCCGTCCTGACCGCCCTCGACGTGCTCGGCTACGAGCGCCCCGCTCGACTCCGCAAGCGCAGCGCCGGGCTGGTCGGTCTGGTGGTGCCGGAGCTGGACAACCCGATCTTCCCCGCCTTCGCCCAGATCATCGAGTCGGCCCTGGCCCCCACCGGGTTCACCCCGGTGCTGTGCACCCAGACCCCCGGCGGCGTACGCGAGGACGAGTACGTCGAGATGCTGCTCGACCGGCAGGTCTCCGGCATCGTCTTCGTCTCCGGCCTGCACGCCGACACCGCCGCCGACCACGACCGGTACCGGACGCTGATCGCCCGGCCGCTGCCCATCGTCATGATCAACGGGTACGCGCCCGGCATCCCCGCCCCGTTCGTCTCGTGCGACGACCGGGAGGCGGCGGAGCTGGCCGTGGCCCACCTGGTCGCCCTGGGGCACCGGCGGATCGGCCTGATCACCGGGCCGGACCGGTTCGTGCCGGTGCAGCGCAAGGTCAGCGGGTACAAGGCGGCGATGCGGCGGCTGGCCGAGGTGGGCGACGACGAGCTGGCGGAGCTGACCGAGCTCTCCCTGTTCGGTGTGGAGGGTGGCGAGGCAGCGGCCGGGCGGTTGATCGAGCGCGGTGCCACCGGCATCGTCTGCGGCTCCGACCTGATGGCGCTCGGCGCGATCCGGGCCGCCCGTCAGCGCGGCCGGTCCGTTCCGGAAGATCTCTCGGTGGTCGGCTACGACGACTCCCCGCTGATGGCCTTCACCGACCCGCCGCTGACCACCATGCGCCAACCGGTGACCGCGATGGCCGTGGCCGCGGTCCGGGCCCTGGTCGACGAGATCAACGGGCACGGCGCCCCGCACTCGGAGTACCTCTTCCGGCCCGAGCTGGTGGTCCGCGGCTCGACCGCGGTGGCCCGGCAGGACCCGCCCGCCCAGGGCGATCCGAAGCGGCAGCGGCCGACGCCGCCCGCGCTCCCGGTTCCGGCGTGAGGCCGGCCGCGGACGGAGCGGCAAGCCGATCTCCTTGCGCAAGAAATGCTTGACTCTTGCAGCGCTGGCGCGGCATTCTTCTCAGACACCCGCGCGTCCCCACCGTTGCTGCGCCGGGTGCCGCCGTCCCGCGCCACAGAACGGGGTACACCCGATGACCGTCAGCACCCCTTCGCCGCTGACCTCCGACGCCGACTGGTGGCGATCCGCCGTCGTCTACCAGGTCTACGTCCGCAGTTTCGCCGACTCCAACGGCGACGGCATCGGTGACCTGCAGGGCATCCGCGAACGCCTGCCCTACCTGCGTGACCTCGGTGTGGACGCCCTCTGGCTGACGCCCTTCTACACCTCTCCGATGGTCGACGGCGGCTACGACGTCGCCGACTACCGCGATGTCGACCCGATGTTCGGCACCCTCGGCGACTTCGAGGCGATGATCACCGACGCCCACGCGCTCGGCGTACGGATCATCGTGGACATCGTGCCGAACCACACCTCCAGCCAGCACCCCTGGTTCCAGGCCGCGCTGGCCGCCGCCCCCGGCTCACCCGAGCGGGCGCGCTACCTCTTCGCCGAGGGCAAGGGCGAGCACGGCGAACAGCCCCCGAACGACTGGGAGAGCATCTTCGGCGGTCCGGCCTGGACCCGGGTACCCGACGGCCAGTGGTACCTGCACCTGTTCGACCCGGCCCAGCCGGACCTGAACTGGCGCCACCCCGAGGTGCGCGCCGAGTTCGAGGACGTGCTGCGCTTCTGGCTGGACCGCGGCGTCGACGGGTTCCGCATCGACGTGGCCCACGGCATGATCAAGGCCGAGGGACTGCCCGACGTCGGCTTCAACTCGATGACCAGCGGCCGGCGTCAGTCCGAACTGCTCGGCAAGGGCCGGCTGCCGTACTTCGACCAGGACGAGGTGCACGACATCTACCGTGCCTGGCGGCCCATCCTGGACAGCTACCCCGGCGGCCGGATGGCGGTGGCCGAGGCGTGGGCCGAGACGCCGCAGCGGCTGGCCCGCTACATCGGCCCGGACGAGCTGCACCAGGCGTTCAGCTTCGACTTCCTCGACGCCACCTGGTCGGCCGACTCGTTCCGCAAGGTGATCGACACCGCGCTGGCCGAGTCGACCATCGTCGGTGCCCCGACCACCTGGGTGCTCTCCAACCACGACCGGCAGCGGCACGTCACCCGGTACGGCGACGGTGAGGTCGGGCTACGCCGGGCCCGCGCCGCCGCGCTGCTGATGCTCGCGCTGCCCGGCTGCGCCTACCTCTACCAGGGTGAGGAGCTGGGTCTGCCCGAGGTGCTCGACCTGCCCGACGAGCTGCGCCAGGACCCGGCCTTCCTGCGTACCGGTGAAAGCCGGGACGGCTGCCGGGTACCTATCCCATGGAGCGGCGACCTCGCCCCGTACGGCTTCGGCCCGGCCGGCAGCGAACTGAGCTGGCTGCCGGCCCCGGCCACCTGGCGTGCCCTCTCGGTGGCCGCCCAGGCCGGCGTACCCGGCTCCACCCTGGAGCTGTACCGCGCGGCGCTGCGGATCCGGCACACCCACCCCGCGCTGGCCGGCACCGACGGCATCACCTGGCTGGAGACCGGCCCCGGCCTGCTCGCCTTCCGCCGCGACACCGGCGGCACCGTGCTGACCTGCGTGGTCAACATCGGCGACGCGCCGGTCCTGATCGACGGGTACGGTCAGCCGCTCGTCGCCAGCGAGGCGCTCACCGAGCAGAACGGTGGACACCTGCTCCCGGTCGACGCGGCTGTCTGGTTCGAACGGCGCTGAACGGGTAAACCCGTCATCGACCTGGTCGTCCGGCGTGCTGCGCGCCGCCGGGCGGCTGGGGCAGGCGACCCCTTGTGGTGGGGGGTGCGATGGTGCCGGTGCCCGGGGTGATCCCCCGGGCACCGGTGGCCGTCGGGGTGTCAGCCGGCGGTGAGCTGGGTCGCGATCCGGGCGAACCCGGCCCGCAGTTCGGCCTCGTCCGGCGCCGGCAGCGGGCCGGTCCGGCGCTCCCGTTCGGCCGCCTCCAACTCCTCCTCGTCGATGATGTCCTCGAAATCGCCGTACAGGTCGGCCTGGTCCACCCGGACCGCCTCGTCCTGGGCGGCGAGCTGCGCGGCGGCGATCTCACCGCGGATCTGCTCCACCGAGACCGCCGGCACCAGCGGCTCCACCACCGCCATCAGCTGCTCGTCGGCGACCAGCGCCTCGGCCAGCGCCAACGCGTGCGGTCGCTCGTACGGGCCGCAGACCACCGGTTCCCACTCGTCGGCGTCGCCGAGCGGGCCGAAGGTGATGATCCACGGCAGATCGAGCATCGGCGAGTCGCTCGGCAGGTCCAACGTCACGAGTGCCCCCACGCGCCCATCATCGTCGGTGCCCGGCGAGGTCGGGGCGGGTTCGGCGGATCGGGCCGACGCTCGGGTCAGCCGGGGCGAGCGGCGTCGAGGGCGGCCCGGACCAGGTCCAGTGCCGCCGCCGGCGGCACCCCGAGCTGGGCCGCGCGTTCGGCGTACCCGGCGGCCAACCGCTGCAACCGGTCCACCGCGTCGTCCCGCCCGGGTGCCACGAACGTGCCGTGCCGGCCCCGGGTCTCCAGCAGCCCGGCCGCCTCCAGCTCCCGGTACGCCCGGGCCACCGTGTTCACGGCCAGGTCCAGCTCGGCGGCGAGCCGCCGGACGGTGGGCAGCCGGGTGCCGACCGGCAGCCGGCCGTCACCCACCTGCTCGGCGAGTTGCCCGCGCACCTGCTCGTACGGCGGCACCGACGAATCCGGGTCAACCGAGATCAACATCTCGTCCCTCCGTTCCGACAGTCGCTCAACCGGCCCCGCCCGGGGTGCCGGGACCGGTGTCCACGTCCACGTCCACGTCCAGGTCAGCGGGCTGGCGCCGGCCCGCCAGGTCCACCACCCGCCCGCGCCGGCTGGTCGCGGCCAGCGCCGCGCCGAAGAGCAGCAACTGGTTGAGCAGGTAGAGGTAGACCAGCAGGCCCACAGCGGTCGCCACCACCGTGTACGCCGGATTGTGCTCGACCCGCACCACCCAGAACCGGCCGACGGTGTTGAGCAGGGTGATGCCGATCGCGACGAGCAGCACCACCGGCCGCAGCCGGGCCCGACTCATCCGCAGCCGGGGCACCGCGACCAGCAACAGCGTGGCGAGCACCGCGTTGACCAGCACGCTGAGCACGGCGCTGACCGTGGTCAGCGCGACCGAGCCGGTGCTGCGCAGCAGGAAGCGCAGCACCGACTCCAGGGTGTCCACCGCCGCCACCGAGATGCCGAGCAGCACGAAGACCACGAGCAGCACACCGAGGTCGACCAGCCGGCGTACGACCAGATTGCCCGGGTGCTGGTCGAGGCCGTGGATCAGCCGCTGCGAGGACCGGATGGCGTCCACCCAGCCGATCCCGGTCAGGGCCAGGATGACCAGGCCGACCACCCCGACCGTGCCGCTGCTCTCGGCGACCTGCGCCGGGTCGAGGAACGGCAGGTTCTCCCGGAGGAAGTCCGCCGCCGCCGCGCTGACCTCGTCGTTGTCCTCCAAGATCGCACCGAAGATCGCGTACGCGACCAGGGCGAGGGCGAAGACCGCGAAGAACCCGTAGTAGGCGATCGCGGCGGCCAGCCGGCCGCCCTGCAGGTCCGCGTAGAGCGCCCCGGCCCGCCACACGTGACCAAAGGCCGGGGAACGGCGACGCGCGGCGCCCAGCCGGCGGTCGATGCCCGCCTCGACCCGACCCAGAAGGTTCACGTCGTCATCCTCGCCGATCCCTCGTCCTCGCGCCCGTTACCGGACGGGACGTCGGGCGGGTCAGCCGCCCAGCCGGAATTCCCGGCGCGGCTGCCACCGCGTCTGCCCGCTGTGCGAGAAGAGCGTGAAGCACTCCACCTCGAACATCGCGGAGAAGTCGGCCAGGTCCTCGTATGCCTTGTCGAGTGCCTCCGGCGCGACGTCCTGGGCCACCGTCACGTGTGGATGGTAGGGAAAGCGCAGCTCCCGGTGCAGCTGGGGGGCGGCGTTGATCGCGGCGGCCAGCAGCTCGCACTCGCTGATCCCGGCGGCCACCGCGACGAAGACCACCTGGGTAACCGGCCGGAACGTGCCGGTGCCCCGCAGGTGCAGGGTGAACGGCAGGTGCGCGGCGGCGACCCCGGCGAGGTGCCGCTCCACCAGGGACAGCGCGGTCACCGGAATCTCGGTCGGCCCGAGCAGGGTGACGTGGGCCGGCACCGTGTTCGGGTCACCGGCCGCCAGCCGGCGTCGGGTCAACGCGCTGCCCCACGGCTCGGGGATGTCCACCGCGATGCCGATCTGGACGGTGTCGCCGGTCGCCGGCGCCCCGTTCCCGTGATCCACGCTCCGCGCCACCCCTTCGACCACCGACTCGTGCCCCACCGTCCGCACTCGCGAGACGGTTACTCGCCGCGCACCGGCGGGAAGAAGCCCACCCGCTCGTACGCGGCCCGCAGCGTCGGCGCCGCCACCGCGCGAGCCTTCTCCGCGCCGGCGGCGAGGAGCTTGTCCAGCTGCGCCGGGTCGTCGAGGTACGAGCGGGTGCGCTCCTGGATCGGCGCGACGAACTCCCGGACCACCTCGGCGAGATCCTTCTTCAGGTCGCCGTAGCCCTTGCCGTCGTACGCGGCGACCAGGTCGTCGATGCCGCGCCCGCTCAGTGCGGAGTAGATGGTGAGCAGGTTGGTGATGCCGGGCTTGGTCTCCGCGTCGAAGACGATCTCCCGGCCGGTGTCGGTGACCGCCGAACGGATCTTCTTGGCCGAACGCGCCGGATCGTCCAGCAGGTCGACGATGCCGGCCGGCGACGAGGACGACTTGGACATCTTGGCCGTCGGGTCCTGCAGGTCGGTGATCTTCGCGGTGTCCTTGACGATGTGCGGGGCGGGCACGGTGAAGGTCGGCCCGAACAGCGAATTGAACCGCTGGGCCAGGTCGCGGGAAAGCTCCAGGTGCTGGCGCTGGTCCTCGCCGACCGGGACCGCGTTGGCCTGGTAGAGCAGGATGTCGGCGGCCTGCAGGATCGGGTAGGTGAACAGCCCGACGCTGGCCCGCTCGTTGCCCTGCTTCTGCGACTTGTCCTTGAACTGGGTCATCCGGCTGGCCTCGCCGAACCCCGTGATGCAGCCCAGTACCCAGGCCAGCTGAGCGTGCTCGGGCACCTGCGACTGCACGAACAGGGTGCAGCGCTCCGGGTCCAGCCCGACCGCGAGCAGCTGTGCCGCCGCCACCCGGGACCGCTGGCGCAGCACCTTCGGGTCGTGCCCGGCGGTGATGGCGTGCAAATCGACCACGCAGTAGAAGGCGTCGTGCGACTCCTGCAACGCCACCCAGTGCCGTACCGCGCCGAGGTAGTTGCCGAGGTGGAACGAGTCGGCCGTCGGCTGGATGCCGGAGAAGACGCGTGGGCGGGCGGGTACGTCGGACATGCCGGCAATTCTGTCAGCAACACCCGGCGTACGTCATGACGGGCTGGCAGGTCGCGCCCGGTCGACGGCGGCGGCGGCTCCGCGCCGCTGATCGGGCAGGCGGGCGGCGGTGACCGCGAGTCGGGCCACCCGCCGCCCCTCCAGGGTCAGCACCCGCAGCAGCCAACCGCCACCCGGTGCCCCGAAGGGCTCGGCGAGCACCGGGATCTCGTCGCCCGGCGCGGGCAACCGCCCCAGCGCGGCCATCACGTACCCGCCGACCGTCTCGTACGGGCCGCCGGGCAGCGAGACACCGGTGCGCTCGGCGAAATCGGCGAGGTTGAGTCGGCCGTCCACCACGGCCGGAAGCCCGGCGAGCGCGGGCCCGGGCGCGTCGGCGTACTCGTCGTGGATCTCCCCGACCAGTTCCTCGATCAGGTCCTCGCAGGTGACGATCCCGGCGGTGCCGCCGTACTCGTCGACCACCACCGCCAGGTGATGCCCCTCCCGCCGCATCTCGGTCAGCGCGGCGAGCACCCGCTTGCTGGCCGGCAGGCGCTTCACCTCGCGGCTCAGCTGACCGACCGTGGTGTCCGGGTCGCGATCCGGGCCCAGCAGCACGTCGCGCAGGTGCACGACGCCGACCACGTCGTCGTGGGTGCCGTCGACGACCGGGTAGCGGGTGTGCGGACGCGCCCGGACCAGTGGTTCCGCCTCGGCGATGGTCAGCCCGGCGGAGAGGAAGACCACTTCGGTGCGGGGCATCATCACCTCGCGGACCAGGCTGGCCCCGGCCACCAGCACCTCGTCGATGATGCGACGACCGACCGGGTCCAGCACCGTGTTCGCGGCAACCAGGTCGCGCAGCTCCGCCTCGCTGATCCGCTCCCGGCCGGCGGCCGGGCCCGCGCCGAGCAGATCGGTGACAAGCCGCAGTGCGCCGTCGGCCGCCCGGACCACCACCCGGGCGACGGCTCGGGACACCGGGCCCGGCTGGCGGCGAGGCCCTTCCGCCCCTCGCCGCCTGGGTCCGCGCCGACGCGCTGCCCGCATGACAGTGATGGTAGTCAGCGACGCGCACCGCGACGGTGTTCGACTCTGTTCATAAATGAGTGTTCGTGCTGGAATGGTCGAGCCGTCAGTAAGGGCGGCCGGCAATAGGGCGGTGGAGGCGAGGCGGGTCCTGGCCGAGGGTGGCAAGGCGGAGGAGGAGGCCATGCCGGTGTTGCATGGCCGACGGCGACAA
>NZ_JBFBAO010000082.1:0-21228 GCF_040682255.1 Micromonospora sp. NPDC051296
GGAGTGCCGGCATGAGCGAGTGTCAGCGAGCGAATCATCGGCTCAGTGCGGTGGTGCCTCATGGCGGCACGGAGCGCAGCGGAGTGCCGGCATGAGCGAGCCGGCTCGGACCCTGCTGCTCTGGTGTCCGGACTGGCCGGTCCTCGCCGCCGAGATCGTGGACGGGGTGCCCGCCACCGGCCCGGTCGTGGTGCTGCACGCCAACCGGGTGATCGCCTGCTCCGAGCGGGCCCGGGCCGAGGGGGTACGCCGGGGGTTGCGCCGGCGGGAGGCGCAGGGGCGCTGCCCGCAGCTCACCGTCGTCGACCACGACCCCGGCCGGGACGCCCGGGCCTTCGAGCCGGTGGTGGCCGCGGTCGAGGAGGTGGCGGTCGGGGTCGAGGTGATCCGTCCCGGGGCCTGCGCGTTGGCCGCCCGGGGGCCGAGCCGGTATCTCGGCGGCGAGGAGGCGGCCGCGGAGCGGATCGTCGAGCACGTCGCGCAGAACTGCGCGGTGGAGAGCCAGGTCGGCATCGCCGGCGGGGTCTTCGCCGCCGGGCTGGCCGCCCGGGAGGGGCGGATCGTGCCGCCCGGCGGTACGCCGGAGTTCCTGGCCGCCCAGCCGGTCGAGGCGCTCGGCCGGCCCGCCCTGGCCGACCTGTTGCGCCGGCTCGGGGTGCGTACGCTCGGCGATTTCGCCGGGTTGCCCGCCGGCGACGTGCTGGCCCGGTTCGGGTTCGACGGGGCGCTGGCCCACCGGCTGGCGGCTGGCCGGGACGACCGGCCGCTCGCGGTCCGGAGCCCGCCTGCCGACCTGACGGTCACCGCCGACCTCGACGAGCCGATCGACCGCGTCGACGTCGCGGCGTTCGCCGCCCGGACGCTGGCCGAGCGGCTGCACGAACGGCTCGCCGGGTACGGGCTGGCCTGCACCCGGCTCGGCATCGAGGCGGTCACCGCGCACGGCCAGGAACTGCACCGGGTCTGGCGGCACGACGGCCTGCTGACCCCGGCGGCGATCGCCGACCGGGTTCGCTGGCAACTGGACGGCTGGCTCTCCGGCGCCGGCCGCCGGGGCGGCGGGCCGGCTCGCCCCACCGCCGGGATCATCCGGCTGCGGCTCGTGCCGGACGGGGTGCTCGCCCAGGCCAGCCTGCAACCCGGGCTGTGGGGAGAGACCGGTGCGGAACGCGAGCGGGCGCATCGTGCGCTGAGCCGGGTGCAGGGCCTGCTCGGTCCCGAGGCGGTGGTCACTGCTGTGCTCGGCGGTGGGCGTTCCCCGGCTGACCAGGTCAGTCTGGTTCCGTGGGGCGACGAACGCCTGCCCGCCCGCCCCGGCGCCGCGCCGTTGCCGGGCGAGCCCGTCGAACGCCCCGACGCGGGATGGCCGACCGGCACCGGGCGGGCGACCCGGGCCGGTGCCGGTGGGTCGGATGCCGGCGGGTCGGACGGGCCGGGGTCCGGTGGGTCGGATGCCGGCGGGTCGGACGGGCCGGGGTCCGGTGGGTCGGATGCCGGCGGGTCGGACGGGCCGGGGTCCGGTGGGTCCGGTGTCGGTGGGGCTAGGTCCGGCGGGAGGCCGGGCCGGGCCGGTGGCCGGCGGGCGGGTTCCGGGCAGGACGTACCGGCCTGGCCGGGCCGACTGCCGCCGCCCTCGCCGGCCGTGGTGCTGCCCACCCCGCTCGCCGCGAGCGTGCTCGACGCCACCGGCGCACCGGTCGTGGTGAGCGCGCGGTTGGCGGTGAGCGCCCCGCCGGCCCGACTGACCGTCGGGACGGCCGCGGAGCCCGCCGCCCCCGTCCGTACGGCCGTGCCGGCCGAGATTGTCGGTTGGGCCGGGCCGTGGCCGGTTGACGAGCGGTGGTGGGCCCCGGCCGAGGCGCGTCGCCGGGCCCGGTTCCAGGTCCGCCTGGACGACGGCAGCGCCCTGCTGCTCGCCGTGGAGGGGGGCCGGTGGCTGGTGGAGGCGATCTATGACTGAGCTGGATCCAGATCTTGGTACGTTTCGGCCCTCCCGGGGGCCGGACCACACCAAGATCCCGGCAGCGGACCGGGGGGAGCGGTGAGTTTCCACAATCCGCAGTTGCCCTGGTCGGAGCTGGAGCGGGTGCTCTCCGGCCGGTCGAGCGGTGGGCGGTCGAACGGCGGGCGGTCGAACGGCGGGCGGTCGAACGGCGGGCGGGGGAGCGGCGGGCGGTCGACCGGCGACGGGTGGGGGGACGGCGACGGGCGGCACCTGCACGTGGTGGATCCGCTAGCGGTCGACGCCGACGGGGGCGACTCGCCCGCGTGGAGCCGGCGGCGGGAGCACTACCGGCCGCCGGAGCTGACCCGCCCCGACGGCGTGGTGCCGTACGCCGAGCTGCACGCGCACACCAACTTCAGCTTCCTGGACGGTGCCAGCCACCCCGAGGAGCTGGCCGAGGAGGCCGTCCGGTTGGGGCTCACCGCGCTCGCCGTCACCGACCACGACGGTTTCTACGGCGTGGTGCGGTTCGCCGAGGCGGCCCGCACGCTGGGCCTGCCGACGATCTTCGGGGCGGAGCTGTCCCTCGGCCTGCCCGGCCCGCAGAACGGCGTACCCGACCCGCACGGCAACCACCTGCTGGTGCTGGCCCACGGCCACGAGGGGTACGCCCGGCTGGCCGCGACCATCGCCCGCGCGCAGCTGCGCGGCGGGGAGAAGGGCCGCCCGGTCTACGGCGAGCTGGAGGAGGTCGCCGATGCCCTGCGCGACCACGTGCTGGTGCTCACCGGCTGCCGCAAGGGGCACGTGCCGGCCGCCCTGCTCACCGAGGGGGTCGACGCGGCGGCCCGCGAGTTGGACCGGCTCACCGAGCTGTTCGGCGCGGAGACGGTGGCGGTGGAGCTGACCGACCACGGCCACCCGGTCGACGGCGACCGCAACGACGCCCTGGCCGAGCTGGCCGCCGCCGCCGGGCTGCCCACGGTGGCCACGAACAACGTGCACTACGCCACTCCGGGGCGGCGCCGGCTGGCCACCACCCTCGCGGCGGTGCGGGCCCGGCGCAGCCTGGACGAGATCGACGGCTGGCTGCCCGCTGCGGGCACCGCCCACCTGCGCAGCGGTGCCGAGATGGCGGCCCGGTTCGCCGGGTACCCGGGTGCGGTGGCCCGGGCCGCCGAGTTCGGCGCGGAACTCGCCTTCGACCTCCAGCTCGTCGCGCCGCAGCTGCCGGCGTACCCGGTGCCGCCGGGGCACTCCGAGATGAGCTGGCTGCGCCACCTCACCGAGCAGGGTGCCCGGGACCGCTACGGCCCACGCGAGGCGCACCCGCAGGCGTACGCGCAGCTCGACCACGAGCTGAACATGATCGAGGAGTTGGGCTTTCCCGGCTACTTCCTGGTGGTCTACGACATCGTCGACTTCTGCCGGCGGGAGGACATCTACTGCCAGGGCCGGGGCTCGGCGGCGAACTCGGCGGTCTGCTACGCGTTGCGGATCACCAACGTGGACGCGGTCCGGCACCGGTTGCTGTTCGAGCGGTTCCTGGCCCCCGAGCGCGACGGCCCGCCCGACATCGACGTGGACATCGAGTCCGACCGCCGGGAGGAGGTCATCCAGCACGTCTACACCCGGTACGGCCGGGAGCACACCGCCCAGGTGGCCAACGTGATCTCCTACCGGCCCCGCTCGGCGGTGCGGGACGTGGCCAAGGCGTTCGGCTTCTCGCCCGGCCAGCAGGACGCCTGGAGCAAGCAGATCGACCGGTGGGGCGACGTGGCCACGGTGGACGTGCCGGAGATCCCCGAGCAGGTGATCGAGTACGCCAACGCCCTCCAGACGTTCCCCCGGCACCTGGGCATCCACTCCGGCGGCATGGTGATCTGCGACCGGCCGGTGATCGAGGTCTGCCCGGTGGAGTGGGGCCGGATGCCCGGACGCAGCGTGCTCCAGTGGGACAAGGACGACTGCGCGGCCGTCGGCCTGGTCAAGTTCGACCTGCTCGGCCTCGGCATGCTCACCGCGCTGCACTACGGCTACGACATGATCGGGATGAGCCTGGATCTCGGCGACATGACGCTGGACGACCCCGAGGTGTACGACATGCTCTGCCGGGCCGACTCGGTCGGCGTGTTCCAGGTGGAGAGCCGGGCCCAGATGGCCACCCTGCCCCGGCTCAAACCCCGCGAGTTCTACGACCTCGTGGTCGAGGTGGCGCTGATCCGGCCCGGCCCGATCCAGGGCGGCTCGGTGCACCCGTACATCCGGCGCAAGAGCGAGCAGGAGCCGGTGACCTTCCCGCACCCGCTGATGCGCAACGCGCTGGAGAAGACCCTCGGTGTGCCGCTGTTCCAGGAGCAGTTGATGCAGCTCGCCATCGACCTGGCCGGCTTCGACGCGGCCGAGGCCGACCAGCTGCGTCGGGCGATGGGCGCCAAGCGGTCGGTGGAGCGGATGGCGAAGATCGCCGACCGGCTGTACAGCGGCATGGCGGAGCGGGGCATCACCGGCGAGCTGGCTGACGACGTCTACCGCAAGCTCACCGCGTTCGCCAGCTACGGCTTCCCGGAGAGCCACGCGATGAGCTTCGCCTACCTGGTCTACGCCAGCTCCTGGCTCAAGCGCTACCACCCGGGCCCCTTCCTGGCCGCGCTGCTGAGTGCCCAGCCGATGGGCTTCTACTCGCCGCAGACCCTGGTCGACGACGCCCGCCGGCACGGGGTGGAGGTACGCCGCCCGGACGTCAACGCCAGCGGCGCGAAGCCGGTGCTGGAGTCCACCCCGGACACCCGGTGGGGCAGCCAGCCGGGCGAGCCACCGCACGCCTGGGGGCTGGGCGGGCCGGCCGTCCGGCTCGGGCTGTCCAGTGTGCGTACCCTCGGCGACGAGGTGGCCGAGCGGATCGAGGCCGAGCGGGCGGCGAACGGGCCGTACCGCGACATGCCGGACCTGGCCCGGCGGGTAGGTCTGACCGCCGCCCAGCTGGAGGCGCTGGCCACCGCGGACGCCTTCGCCTGTTTCGGGCTGACCCGGCGGCAGGCGCTCTGGGCGGCCGGCGCGGCGGCGCAGGACCGGCCGGGCCGGCTGCCCGGCACGGTGACCGGCGCGGCGGCGCCCACCCTGCCCGGCATGGAGGCGGTGGACCGGTTGGTCGCCGACGTGTGGGCCACCGGGCTGTCCCCGGAGAACCACCCGGCCCGGTTCGTCCGCCCGCAGCTGGACGGCATGGGCGCGGTGCCGATCGACCGGTTGGGCCGGGTGGAGCCGGGTCGGCGGATCCGGGTCGGCGGGATCGTCACCCACCGGCAGCGTCCGGCGACCGCGGGTGGCGTCACCTTCCTCAATCTGGAGGACGAGACCGGCATGCTCAACGTCACCTGCTCGCCGGGGCTGTGGCAGCGGTACCGGCGGGTGGCCCGCACCAGCGCGGCGCTGGTGGTGCGGGGGCGGTTGCAGCGGCACGAGGGGGTGGTCAACCTGGTCGCCGACCGGCTGGAGGCGATCGAGCCCCCGGTCAGCCCCGCCTCCCGCGACTTCCGCTGACCGCCGGGCTGACATGATCGGCGCGACAGGCCCTAGGCTCTTCCGGGTGGAACAGACCCCGGGCCCGGCTGGGCCGTCGCTCACCCCCCGTACCGCTGTGGTCTGGTCGGTGCTGCGCGCCGAGCTGGACCGCCGACCCGCCGCCGAGCTGACCGTGCTCGACGTGGGCGGTGGCACCGGGGGCTTTGCTGTGCCGCTGGCCCGGGCCGGGCACCGGGTCACCGTGGTCGACGCCAGCCCCGACGCGCTCGCCGCGCTCAGCCGCCGGGCCGCCGAGGCCGGGGTGGCCGAGCGGGTACGCGCGGTGCAGGGCGACGGGGACGCGCTCGCCGGGCTGGTCGAGCCGGCCAGTGTCGACCTGGTGCTCTGTCACGCCGTGCTGGAGGTCGTCGACGACCCGGCGCCGGTGGTGTCCGCGCTGGCCGACGCGCTGCGCCCGGGCGGCGCGGCGAGCGTGCTGGTCGCCGGGCGGGCCGCGGCGGTGCTCGGCCGGGCGATGAACGGCCATCTCGACGTGGCCGCGGCGTTGGCCGCCGACCCCGACGGCAGCGCCGGGCCCCGGGACACCCTGCGGCGGCGCTTCGACGCCGAGGGTGCCACCGCGCTGCTGGCCGCCGCCGGGCTCACGGTCGAGGAGATCCACGGCGTACGCGTTCTCGCCGACCTGCTCCCCGCGGCCGTGGCGGACGGTCAGCCGGGGGCCCTGGTCGAGCTGGAGCGGGCGCTCGCCGCCCGGCCACCCTGGCGGGACGTCGCCGCCCAGCTGCACCTGTTCGCCCGCCGCCCGGCATGACCGGCCCGGCCGGGGTACCGGCACCCGACGCCGTGCCGGCCCCGGCCGCACCCGACGGCCGGGGGGAGCCGGTGTTAAGAGGGGGCCCCTCCTATGCACCAGGCGTTAAGAAGGGGCCCTTCCTTACTCCTGTCGCGCCGGAGTACGGCGGCGGGAGCCTTGCCGACGTGCTGCCCAGCGCGCTCGCCGTGCTGGGCGTGCCCGGCGCCGGCGACCCGCTCGGGCTCACCGCCGTGCTGCCGGGGGTACGCCGGATCGCGGTGCTGCTGGTCGACGGCCTCGGCTGGCACCAGATCCCGACCGCCGCGCCGTACGCGCCGACCCTGGCCGGGCTGGTCGCCACGGCGGGCCGGCCGCTCACCTGTGGCTTCCCCTCCACCACCCCGACCAGCCTGGTCACCCTGGGCACCGGCGCGGCGTCCGGCGCGCACGGGGTGCTCGGCTTCACCCTGCGCGTCCCGGGCACCGACCGGGTGCTCAACCACATCGACTGGGCCGACGACCCGCAGCCGTTGCGTTGGCAGCCGGTCACCACCCAGTTGGAGCGGGCCCGTGCCGCGGGCGTGGCGGTGACGGTGGTGAGCCGTCCGGAGTTCGGTGGCACCGGCCTGACCCTGGCCGCGAACCGGGGCGGCGACTACCGGGGCGCGGCCGGCGTCGACGCGCTGGCCGCCACGATGCTGGCGGCGCTGGCCGCCGGGCCCGGCCCCACCCTGGTCTCCGGCTACCACCCGGACGTCGACCGCAACGGCCACCTCAGCGGCGTCGACTCGGTGCCCTGGCGAACGGCCGTCGCCGAGGTGGACGCGCTGCTGGCCCGGCTGGTGGACGGGCTGCCGGCGGATGCGGCGCTGCTGGTCACCGCCGACCACGGGCAGCTCGACGTGCCCGCCGGGCACCGGTTCGACCTGGACACCGACCCCCGGTTGCGGGCCGGGGTGCGGGTCGTCGCGGGTGAGCCTCGGGTGCGCTACCTGCACGTCGCCCCCGGTGCCACCGCCGACGTGGTGGCCGCCTGGTCGGGGGTGCTGGGTGCCGCCGCCCGGGTGCTGACCCGCGCCGAGGCGGTGGCCACCGGCTGGTTCGGGCCGGTGCCCGAGGAGCACCTGGGCCGCCTCGGCGACGTCGTGGTGATCTGCAACGACACGTACGCCGTCATGGCCAGCCGGTCGGAGAGCCCGGTGCTGTCCCGGCTGGTGGCCTTCCACGGCGCGGACACGGCGGCCGAGATGACCATTCCGCTGCTGGTGCTGCGGGGCTGACCGGCCGGAATGTCGGTCCCGGGCGCTAACCTGCGTGGGTGGGCCGCAGCCAGTCGTTGCCCCGGGGTGGTGACCCCCGGTTCGGGCCGGACGCCGACGACACCGGCTGCCCGATCCTGCACGCCGACATGGACGCCTTCTACGCCTCGGTGGAGGTGCGTCACCGGCCGGAGTTGCGCGGCCGGGCCGTGGTGGTCGGCGGGGTCGGCCCGCGCGGCGTGGTCAGCTCGGCCAGCTACGAGGCCCGGCGGTACGGCGTACGCAGCGCGATGCCGACGATGCGCGCCCGCGCCCTCTGCCCGCACGCGGTCTTCCTGCCACCGGACTTCACCCGGTACACGGCCGCCTCGCGGGCGGTCATGCAGATCTTCCGCGACGTCACACCGCTGGTCGAGCCGCTCTCCCTGGACGAGGCGTTCCTCGACGTCGCCGGCGCCCGGCGGCTGTTCGGCCCACCCGCGGCGATCGCCCGCCGGATCCGCGCACGGGTCGCCGAGGAGCAGGGGCTGACCTGCTCGGTGGGGGTCGCGCCGAGCAAGTTCGTGGCCAAGCTCGGGTCGACCCGGGCCAAGCCCGACGGGCTGCTCGTCGTCCCGGCCACCCGGGTGCTCGACTTCCTCCACCCGCTGCCGGTCGCCGCGCTGTGGGGGGTGGGGGAGCGCTCCGCGCAGACGCTGCTCCGGCTCGGCCTGCGTACCGTCGCTGATCTCGCGGAGGCGCCGGTCGGCATGTTGCGTACCGCGCTCGGCGCGGCGGCCGCCACGCACCTGCACGAGTTGGCCTGGGGACGTGATCCGCGCCGGGTCAGCCCGGAGCAGGCCGAGAAGTCCATCGGCGCGGAGGTCACCTTCGACGTCGATGTCGACGATCCGACCGAGATCCGCCGTACGCTGCTCGCCCTGGCCGAGAAGGTCGGTGCCCGGTTGCGTGGCGCCGGGCAGGTGGGGCGGACGGTGTCGGTCAAGGTGCGGATGGCCGACTTCCGCACCGTCACCCGCTCGCGCACCCTCGACGTACCGACCGATGTCGCCCGGGAGATGTTCGACACGGTCTGGTCCCTCTACACCGCTTTGCAGCCGGGTGAGCGGATCCGCCTGCTCGGCGTCCGGGCCGAGGGGCTCAGCGCGGCGGACGAGACACCCCGGCAGCTGACCCTCGGCGCGCCCGAGCGGGGTTGGCGGGAGGCGGAGGCCGCCGCGGACGCCGCGGCTGCCCGTTTCGGGCGGTCCGTCATAGGACCGGCCAGTCTTCTCACCGGGCGCGATCCGCGACGAAACGAAAATCCGACCCGGCCATAGGTCGTCCCGCTTTCCGACGCGCGAGGGCCCTCGTAGACTTGCGGGTAAGCAGCCGGTTGGCTGCCACGGTCTGTCGGTCCGACCGGGCCGACCAACGTGACCGGGGAGGAGTGCCGTGCCGCTCTCGGAGCACGAGCAGCGGCTGTTCGAGCAGATCGAGCGGTCGCTTGCCGAGGACCCCAAGTTCGCCTCGGCCGTGCGCGCCAGCGATCCGCGCTTCCACGCGCGGCGTCGCCTGCTCGTCGCTGCCGGCGTGATCATCGCTGGCCTGGCGTTGTTGGTCTATGGCGCGGTGATCAAGACTCCGCCACTGGCAGTGGCGGGATTCGTTGTCATGCTGGCCTCGGCCGCGTTCGCGGTGCAGTCGCACCGTAAGGCGCAGTCACCCGACCTGCACGTCGTCGGGGGCACGGCGAGTCGTCGCCGGTCCCGCGGTCGTGCCGGCCGGCGGCCGGGCTTCCTCGACCGGATGGAGGACCGGTGGCGGCAGCGCCCGGAGGGGCACCGCTGAACCTGCCCCGCCGTCGTTGAGGCGGGGCGCGTAACCCCGCCTGACCCGTGCGGGGTGATCCGTGCTCGATCGACCCGGTGTCGTTCGAGCGGTTCGCTTTGCCGTTCGGCCTGACGGGCACCGGCGTCGCTGCCGGCCGACCGCGACGGGTCGGCCCGCTGACGGGAAACGAACCGGGCCGGTGGTGGTTGCCCACCACCGGCCCGGTTGTCGTCTGCGCCGCCGGCCTGCTCAGCGCCCCGCGCGGTTGGCGATCATCCGGCGCGGGCTGAACCGCAGCAGCCGGTAACGGAGTTGCCCGCCGGAGGTGACCAGCCGCGACGAGGTGTCCGCGACGGCGGTACGCCACCGCTGCAGCACCGACGGCGGCAACACCTTCGCCACCAGCCGGGTACGCCGGTCGGCGCGCTCGGCGAGCGCAGTCCGCACCGTGCGCAGAGCCGCGGGCAGGGGTTCCCCGGTCAACGGATCCCGCGCGTAACGGGCCCGCTCCTCCGCCCGGCCGAGCAGACGTACCGCCGTCCCGGCCTCGGCGTCGGCGGTCAGCGCCTCCCGGGCCAGCCGGTCGGCGGTCGTCCGCGGGGTCTCCGTCCGGTCCACCCGGATCCGGTAGTCGACCAGCGTGTCGATCAGCTCGTCCCAGGCGGCGTGCGCGTCCGCCCGCGCCCGATCCGGATCGGCGCCGACCGTCACGACCGGCGCACCGGTGACCGAGGGATCGGCGGACGGGTCGACCGTCCGGACCGTCGGTGCCGGCCGGCCCCGGCGGCGGCGCAGGGCGTGCCGGCGCAGCGCGGGCACGGCGAGCAGGAAGAGCAGTGTCAGCGCGCCGGCGGCCCACCAGGGCCAGACCGGTGCCTGCTCGGCCGGGGTGCCGGAGCCGGAGCCGACGCCGGCGTCGAGCTCCTCCTCGATCCGGTTCGGCTCGCGGTCCGGCCCGGCCGACGGGTCGGCGTTGTCGGGCGCGCCCGGCGTGCCGGCGTCCGGCGTGTTGTCCTCGGGTGCGTCGGTGTCCGGCGCCCAGGCCGACCGGGTCGAGCCGGGCACACCGTAGGTCGGGGTGGCGTCGAACGGCACCCAGCCGATCTGGTCGAAGTAGACCTCCGTCCAGGCGTGCAGGTTCCGGTTGGTCAGGGTGAGGGTGTCACCGGTGCGCCGGCTGCCGTTGCTGAACCCGAAGGCGACCCGGGCCGGGATGCCGGCGTCGCGCACCATCCACGCCAGCGCCGCGGCGTACTGCTGGCAGTAGCCGACCTTGTTCTCCAGGAAGTCGAGGATCTCCTGCCCGCTGGTGCCCTGTTCGGTGCTGAGCCGGTAGCTGAAGCCGTTGTCCTCGGAGAAGTAGTCGTAGATGGCGCGCACCTTGTCGTACTCGGTGCGCTTGCCCCGGATCAGCTCCTCCACCAGGGCCCGCACCTCGGGCACGTCGGGCGTCACGGTCTGATCCCGGCGCAGCGGCAGGTCGGCCGGCAGCGGCTGCGCCGCGCGCAGCCGGTCGGGCGTGTACTTCGAGCGCACGTAGTCGAATTCGTACCGCTTGCCCCGTGAGTCCTCCCGGTTCGAGAAGACGACCTGCATGTTCGAGTCGTAGTACCAGTTGTTGCCCAGTTCCGCGAAGCGGGTCGGCTCGGCGTAGACCGGCAGCAGTCGCATGTTCAGGTCGCGGGTCACCTCCACAGTGGCCCGGTGCCGGGTCCGCTCGACACCGGGCTGCGACTGCTGCGACGGGTCGGGCAGGTCGGCGGTGACCCGCCGGCCGTTGGGGCCGCGTACCCGGAAGCCGTCGTTGCGCAGGTCGTCGGCGACGCCGAAGCGCAGGTAGAACGGCTCCTCCTCGGTGGTGGTGACCTTCACCAGGTCGGTCACCTTGGACTGGTTGAGCTGCCCGCTGAGCGCGGCGAACAGGTCGACCCGGCCGGGCGAGCCGCCCAGGCCGGAGCCGCCGAAGCCGCTGCCCTGGCCGGACAGGCTGCTCATCAGGCCGGCGGTCATCCCCGGCACGGCCAGCGGCACCAGCACGGCCAGCGCCAGGCCCACCACCGCCAGCCGCCGGCCGGCGGCGGCCAGGGGCGACGCCTCCCACACGTCGACGTCGCGGCCGTCCCCGGTGAATCGTCGGCCGAACCGGCGGACCCGGTCCACGTTGTCGGTGACCAGCAGCCAGAGGAAGCCGGCGGCGCCGATCGCGAACGGCACCGGCGGGACGCTGTCCACGTAGACCGCCACCGGCACCGAGTAGATGGCCAGCATCGGCAGGCCGGCCAGGGCGGGCCGGCGCAGCCCGACACAGAGCACGTCCACCAGCACCGCCACCCCGCCGATGCCGAGCACCGTGACGAACAGCAGCGGGTCGGTGTCCGGGACCTTCACGCCGTACGAGCGCATGTCCTCGACCGAGCCGCCGAGCAGCTCAGCGAAGTGGCTGAAGGTGGCCGGGCTGGGCAGCACGGCCAGCAGCTCGCCGCCGCTGGGGAACAACCAGGTCAGGGCGAGTGTCAGCCCGCCGACCATGGCTAGGATCTGGGCCCACAGCGGGGTCCGGCCGAGCCGGGCCAGCGCCGCCGCCGCGGCCACCGCGGCCACCGCGATGACGGCCTGGACCAGCCACGTCCAGCGGTCGAAGATGGCCGACAGCGGCGCGGCGGCGAGCAGCGTCGCCGCGGCGGCCACCAGGCCCAGGTTCCGATGGGCGATCATGAGGGGGACCTTCCGTTCATCGCACGCTGCCCGCCACCGTCTCGGCCATCGCCGCCCGCAGGGCGAACCCCTGAGAGCCCCGACCGGCCTGCGGCCAGAGCGCCGGCAGCCGGCCGCCGTGGTCGACGCCGATCACCCGCCAGCCGGACTGCAGCAGGGCCAGCGCGGCGGTGTCGTGCGCCTGGTCGGCCTCGGCCCGGGCGGGCGCCGGCAGGTTGAGCCAGGCGGAGCTGTCCAGCAGGAAGCACACGCAGGTGGCGCCGTTGGCCCGCAACCCGGCCAGCAGTTCCGCCTCGGCGGTGCTCAACGACCCGAACAGGCCGATGATCAGGCCGCCGTCGGACCGCTGCCGGACGTGCTGCACCAGCGTGGTGATCTCGACCCGTTTGTCCAGCCGGACCTCCGCGAGGTGGTCGAGCAGCAGCCCGTCGCCGGCGCCCTCGGTGGCGTCGACGTCCGCGCCGGCGCCGGTGACCAGGCGCAGCTTGTAACCGGCCTGACGCAGGTGCACGGCGATGCTGGCGGCGGCCGAGACCGCCCACTCGAAGCTGGCCGTCGGGCCGTCGCCCCGATGGCCGTAGGCGCGGGTGTCCAGCAGGACCGTCGCCCGGCTCTCCCAGGGCTGCTCCTCCCGCCGCACCATCAGCTCCCCGGTGCGCGCGGTCGACTTCCAGTGGACCCGGCGCAGGTCGTCGCCACGCCGGTACTCGCGGGTCGCCGCGTCGTCCTCGCCGTGCACCGCCACCGAGCGGGCCCGGCTGTCGCCGCTGCCGGCGTACTCGCCGGGCAGCCGTACCGAGGGCAGCGGAACCACCTGCGGGACGACCGTGAGTCGATCGGTGCCGGGGAAGGCGCGGGTGAGTTCGCACAGGCCGAACGGGTCGGTCATCCGGACCACCAGCGGACCGACCTCGTACCGGCCGCGTACGTCGGCACGCACGGTGTACGCCACCGAACTGGCCTGGTGCGCGCCGAGCCGCTCCAGCACCACCCGGGGCCGGCTGCCCAGCGCGTACGGGAGCCGGTCCTCCAGCAGCAGGGTGCCGGTGGGCAACCGGGACATGTTCTGCAACCGCAGCACCACCCGGGCGTTTGCCCCGACCGGCACCCGGTGCGGATCCAGCGATCGGTGGCAGGCCAGCTTGTACCGGCTGCGCCCGACGTAGAGCGCGGCGAGCAGCGGCAGGACGGCCAGCAGCACGGCCACCCGCAGCAGGTCCTTCTCGCCGAGGATGCCGGCGGAGACGGCCGCCGCCACCGCGGCGGCCAGGAACGAGCGGCCGCGGGTGGTCAGCCCTCGCAGCCCGTCACGCACGTCACGGCCTCCGAGGTTCGAACGGGGCCCGTCCGTTGCCGGTGGGGGGCCGGGTGTCGTACGGCGAGCGCTTGCGCTCGTGCGGCAGCGGCAGCCGGTGCACCAGGTCGGCGACGATCGCGTCGGTGGTGCGGCGGGCCAACTGGGCGTCGGCGGTGGGGATGAGCCGGTGCGCCAGCACCGGCACGGCGAGCGCCTGCAGGTCGTCGGGGAGCACGTAGTCGCGCCCGTCGAGGGCGGCCACCGCGCGGGCGGTGCGCAGCAGCTGCAGGGTGCACCGCGGGGACGCGCCGAGGCGCAGGTCGGGCGCCTCACGGGTGGCGGTGACCAGGTCGACCGCGTACTGCTTCACCGCGTCGGCGACGTGCACCTGGCGGACGTGGCCGATCAGCCGGCGCACGGTGTCGGCGTCGGAGACCGGCCGCAGCGCCGACAGCGGGTCCACCGCGCCGTGGCCGTCGAGCATGGCCAGCTCGGCGTTCGGGTCCGGGTAGCCCATCGCGATCCGGGCGGTGAACCGGTCCCGCTGCGCCTCCGGCAGCGGGTACGTCCCCTCCATCTCGATCGGGTTCTGGGTGGCGATCACCATGAACGGGGTCTGCAGCTGGTACGTCACCCCGTCGACCGTGACCTGCCGCTCCTCCATGCACTCCAGCAGCGCGGACTGGGTCTTCGGGGAGGCCCGGTTGATCTCGTCGCCGACCACCAGGTTGGCGAAGACGGCACCTGGACGGAACTCGAAGTCGTGCGTCTCCTGGTTGTAGACGCTGACTCCGGTGACGTCGCTGGGCAGCAGGTCGGGGGTGAACTGGATGCGGCGTACCGAACAGTCGATCGAGCGGGCCAGGGCCTTGGCCAGCTTGGTCTTGCCGACACCGGGCACGTCCTCGATGAGCAGGTGACCCTCGGCGAGCAGCACGGCCAGGGCCAGCCGCACGGTCGCGGTCTTGCCCTCGATGACCTGTTCGATGTTGGCCACGATGGCGTCACTCGCGGCGCGGAACTCGTCGTGCGGCAGCAGTCCGCCAACTTCGTCCCAGGTCTGTTGTGTCACGGGCCTCCTCCTCGTCGCCGTCACGGCAGCTCTGTATAGAGCACCTGGACCCGCCGTTGGGTTCGCGACGTGCGAGCCTCGTCTGCCGCAGCAATCTCACTGGCCTCTCAGGCTAACCATGTTTGTCGCCAACGCCGACCGTCGCAGGTGTTTGAGGGCTTACACAGTGATTTGTCATTTACGGAGCGCATGTCACCGTATCTGGGGGGTAAGGGACCTGATCGCGGCCGGGCCCGCCGGGGGTGGCGGGCGGCAGCGGCCGGGCCGTTGGCGGTACACTGCCGGTCATGGCCGGAGTCTTCCTGCTTCTTACCGGGCCGTGCTGATGCGCTGAAGGCGCGACAGCACGGCGGCCCCTCCTGCGTGAGGGGCTTTTTCGTGCCCGCCGCCGGCCCGGGGCGGGCCGAGCCCGAGACACGAGACCAGCCAGCAGAGACTTCGCCGAGCGACGCGAGGAGAGGCCATGAGCGAGGCAGACACCCCACCGTTCCGGTACACCGCAGTGATGGCCGACGAGATCGAACGCCGCTGGCAGGAGCGCTGGGAACAGGACGGAAGCTTCCACGCGCCGAACCCGGCCGGGCCGCTGGCCGATCCGGCCCACCCGCGCTCGGGCGCGGAAAAGCTGTACGTGCTGGACATGTTCCCGTACCCGTCGGGCGCCGGGCTGCACGTGGGCCACCCGCTGGGCTACATCGGCACCGACTGCTTCGCCCGCTACCAGCGGATGGCGGGGCGCAACGTGCTGCACGCGATGGGCTTCGACGCGTTCGGCCTGCCCGCCGAGCAGTACGCGGTGCAGACCGGCACCCACCCGAGGACCACCACCGAGGCCAACATCGGCCGCTACCGGGCGCAGCTGCGCCGGCTGGGGCTGGCCCACGACCAGCGGCGCTCGGTGGCCACCATCGACACCGACTTCTACCGCTGGACCCAATGGATCTTCCTGCAGATCTTCAACTCCTGGTACGACGGTGCGGCCGGCCGGGCCCGGCCGATCAGCGAGCTGACCGCCGAGTTCGCCGGCGGCACCCGGCGTACCCCGGACGGCCGCCCGTGGGCTGACCTGACCGCCGGTGAGCGGCGCGCGATCGTCGACGACCACCGCCTGGCATACGTCTCGCAGGCACCGGTCAACTGGTGCCCGGGGCTGGGCACCGTGCTGGCCAACGAGGAGGTCACCGCCGACGGCCGCTCGGAGCGGGGCAACTTCCCGGTCTTCAAGCGCAACCTGAAGCAGTGGATGATGCGGATCACCGCGTACGGCGACCGGCTGCTGGACGACCTGGACAAGCTGGACTGGCCGGAGCCGATCAAGCTGATGCAGCGCAACTGGATCGGCCGGTCCCAGGGCGCGCACATCGACTTCCCGACCGCCGTCGCGCCGATCCGGGTGTTCACGACCCGGCCGGACACCGTCTTCGGCGCCACCTACATGGTGCTGGCGCCGGAGCACGAGCTGGTGGACGCGCTGGTGCCGGCGGCCTGGCCGGAGGGCACCCGGGAGGCGTGGACCGGCGGGCACGCCAGCCCCCGGGCGGCCGTCGAGGCGTACCGCAAGGCGGCGGCGGCCAAGACGGACCTGGAGCGGCAGGCGGAGACCAAGGAGAAGACCGGCGTCTTCACCGGCGGGTACGCCACCAACCCGGTCACCGGCGGGCAGATCCCGATCTTCGTCGCCGACTACGTGCTGGCCGGCTACGGCACCGGCGCGATCATGGCGGTGCCCGCCCAGGACGAGCGGGACTGGGACTTCGCCGAGGTCTTCGAGCTGCCGATCGTGCGTACCGTGCAGCCGTCGGAGGGCTTCGACGGCAAGGCGTACACCGGGGACGGCCCGGCGATCAACAGCGCCGCGCCCGAGCGCGGCCTGGACCTGGACGGCCTGGGGGTGGCCGACGCCAAGGCGCGGATCATCGCCTGGCTGGAGGAGAACGGCGCCGGCCAGGGCGCGGTGACCTACCGGCTGCGGGACTGGCTGTTCAGCCGGCAGCGTTACTGGGGCGAGCCGTTCCCGATCGTGTACGACGCCGACGGCTCCGCCATCGCGTTGCCGGAGGAGATGCTGCCGGTCGAGCTGCCCGAGGTGGACGACTTCTCCCCGCGCACCTTCGACCCGCAGGACGCGGACAGCGACCCGGAGACGCCACTGTCGCGCCGCCGGGACTGGGTCGAGGTGGAACTGGACCTGGGTGACGGGCCCAAGCGCTACACCCGGGAAACCAACGTGATGCCGCAGTGGGCCGGCTCCTGCTGGTATGAGCTGCGCTACCTGGACCCGACCAACAGCGAGCGGTTCGTCGACGAGGACAACGAGCGGTACTGGATGGGTCCGCGCGGCGAGGGCGACTGCGGCGGCGTGGACCTGTACGTCGGCGGTGCCGAGCACGCCGTGCTGCACCTGCTGTACGCCCGGTTCTGGCACAAGGTGCTGTACGACCTGGGCCACGTGTCGTCGTACGAGCCGTTCCGCAAGCTGTTCAACCAGGGCTACATCCAGGCGTACGCGTACACCGACGCCCGGGGCGCGTACGTGCCGGCCGAGGAGGTCGCCGAGCGCGACGGCGGCTTCTTCCTGGGCGACGTCCAGGTCAACCGCGAGTACGGCAAGATGGGCAAGTCCCTGAAGAACGTCGTCACCCCGGACGAGATGTGCGCCGCCTACGGCGCCGACACCTTCCGGGTGTACGAGATGTCGATGGGCCCGCTGGAGGTGTCCCGCCCGTGGGAGACCCGGGCGGTGGTCGGCTCGTACCGGTTCCTGCAGCGGGTCTGGCGGGCCATCGTGGACGAGCAGACCGGCGAGTCGCGGGTGGTGGACGCCCCGGCCGACGAGGCGACCCGGCGGCTGCTGCACCGGGTGATCGACGGCGTCCGGGGCGACATGGAGGGGATCCGGTTCAACACCGCGATCGCCAAGCTGATCGAGCTGACCAACGGGGTGACCCGGTTGGCGCAGACCCCGCGCGAGGTGGCCGAGCCGCTGGTGCTGATGCTGGCCCCGTTCGCCCCGCACGTCGCCGAGGAGCTGTGGCGGCGGCTGGGTCACCAGACCTCGCTGACCTACGCGGACTTCCCGGTCGCCGACCCGGCCCTGCTGGTCGCGGAGACGGTGACCTACCCGGTGCAGGTCAACGGCAAGGTCCGGGGCCGGGTCGAGGTGCCCGCCGACGCCGCCGAGGACGACGTACGGTCCGCCGCGCTGGCGGAGGTGGCCGCCTCGCTGGCTGGCAAGGAGCCCCGCAAGGTCATCGTGATCCCCGGCCGGATGGTGTCGGTCGTCGTCTGAGGTGAAAGGAAGGGGCCCTTGTTAACGCCTCCGGTAGAGCAGGGGCCCCTTCTTAACACCTGACGCCTTGGTCAGGGGTCGCGGCGGTGCAGCGCGAGCACGGTGACCACGGCGGCCACCGCCGCCCAGACGGCGTACGTGGTCCACGCCCCGGAGACGGTGGCGGGGTACATGTCGGTCATCCACGGCGGGGGGCCGCCCGGCTCGACCAGTCGCTGCCAGGCCGGCACCGGCATGGCGTGCCGTAGCAGGGCGCTCCAGCGCTCGTCCTCGTTCACGGCGGTGGGCAGCAGGAGCAGCACCGTCGCCGCGGTCACGATCGCGGGCGCGGTGTGCCGGGTCAGCGCGGCCAGCGCCATGCCGATGAGCGCGCAGAGCGGGATCAGCAGCGCCGACGCGGCGATCCCGCGCAGGGCGCCCGGTTCGCCCACCGACATTCCGGCGCCCACGCCGGCGAGGATCGCCTGGGAGACCGCGAACGCCGCGGCCGCGCCGAGCACCCCCAGCACGGTCAGCACGCCGGTCAGCACGACGACCTTGGCGGCGGCGACCGCACGGCGGCGGGGCACGGCCGCGAACGTGGTGCGGGCCAGCCCGGAGGCGTACTCGCCGCCGACCGCGACCGCGCCGATGCTGCTTCCGGCGAGGACCACGAACATCTGCGCCTGCTGCGGAAAGGCGTCCCAGAGCGGGGAGCGTACCGCCCGCCGCTCGGCCGGCCAGTCGGCCCAGCCAGCCCGGGTGGCCAGGGCAGCGTGTGCGGCCAGGCCGACCATGGCGAGCAGCAGCAGGGCGAGCGCGCCCCAGGTCGAGCGGAGCGACCAGAGCTTCAACCACTCGGCGGCGAGCAGGTCACGGAAGCGGGCCGGGCGCCGCACCCGCGCGAGGCCGGCGGCGCGTTCGGTCACGGCGGTCATCGGGCCTCCCCGGTGGCGTACTCGACGTCGGCGGCGGTGAGCGCCATGAAGGCCTCCTCCAGCGAGGCGGTGCGGGTGGTCAGCTCGTGCAGCGGGATCCGCAGGCCGAGGGCCAGGTCACCGATGCGCGCGGCGGTCAGGCCGGTCACCGCCAGCGTGCCGTCCGGATCGGGCCGTACGGTCGCACCCTCGGCGGTCAGCGCGGTCCCCAGCGACGCGGGATCGGGGGTACGGACGACGACCTCCGACCGGCCTGCGCGGTCGGCGAACCCGGCGAGGGTCTCCTCGGCGACCAGCCGGCCCCGGCCGATGACGACGAGTTGGTCGGCGCAGTGCTCCATCTCGCTCATCAGGTGACTGGAGACGAAGACGGTGCGGCCCTCGGCGGCGAGCCGCCGGAACAGTGCCCGCACCCAGCGCACGCCCTCCGGGTCCAAACCGTTGAACGGTTCGTCGAACAGCAGCACGGGTGGGTCGCCGAGCAGCGCGGCGGCGATGCCGAGGCGCTGTCGCATGCCGAGTGAGAACCCGCCCACCCGGCGCCCGGCCGCCCCGGCCAGACCGACCTGCCCGAGCACCTCGTCGACCCGGCCACCGCCGATGCCGTTGCTGCCGGCCAGGGCCGCCAGGTGTGCCCGGGCGGTGCGCCCGCCGTGCACGTCGCCCGCGTCGAGCAGCGCGCCGGCGTGCCGTAACCCGCGTGGGTGGTCGCGGAACCGGACCCCGCAGACCGAGGCGGTGCCGCTGGTCGGGGTGGTCAACCCGAGAATCATGCGCAGGGCGGTGGACTTGCCGGCCCCGTTGGGGCCGAGGAAGCCGGTGACGTGACCGGGCCGCACGGTCAGGGTCAGGTCGTCGACGGCGGTGGTGCGGCCGTACCGCTTGGTCAGGGCGCGGAGTTCGATCATGCCGTCCACGCTGCCCGGCGGCGGGTCCGTCGACGTCGCCCCGCCGGCCACACCCGAATGTCGGGCGGTGGCCCACGGGCGTACGTCCGTGGGCCGATGCCCGCGCCGTAGCTGGCTGGATACCGTGTGCCGGTGGACACCATCGCCCCGCGCCGGCCGGGGACCGCCCTGTCGGCGGTACGGGCGGTACTAGTCTGGGCCGGGGTAGCCGTCCTGCCGGTTCTCTGGGTAATGGCGTCGGCCGTGGCGACCAGCGGCGGCGGGGTCGGCGTGATGGGCTGGTGGCTGCCCGAGCGTTACCTCGTGCCGGTGCTGATCGTGGCCCTGCCGGCGGCATTGTTGCGCCGCCGGCCGCTGACCGGCCTGGGGCTGATGCTCGTCGGGGCGACGCTGACCAGCGTGACCGTGCACGGCGGGGACCGCGGGTACCTCACCATCCTGTTCAACCTCCAGTTCCTCGCCGTCGACGCGGCGCTCGGCGTGGTCGCCGCGAACCGGTCCCGCCGGGTGTCCGGGACCGCCGCCGCCGTGGTGCTCGTGACGCAGGTCCTCGCCGCCTTCGTGAACCTCGGAGTCGAACCCGTCGACCAGGCCGCGCTGTCCGTGCTGGCGGTGGCGACCGGCTGGGCGTTCGGCAACTCGGTGCGGGCGCGGCGCAGCTACGCGGCCACGTTGCGGGCGCACGCCGCCGCCGAGGCGGTCACCGCGGAGCGGTTGCGTATCGCCCGGGAACTGCACGACATGGTGGCGCACAGCATCGGCGTCATCGCTATCCAGGCCGGCGTGGGTGCCCGGGTCATCGACAGCCAGCCGGCGCAGGCCCGGGCCGCGCTCGCCACCATCGAGGCGACCAGCCGGGACGCCCTGGCCGGGCTGCGGCGTACCCTCGGCGCGCTGCGCCGTGGCGCCGGAGAAGCGGTGTCGCTGGATCCGGCGCCCGGGCTGGCGGACCTGGACCGGCTGGTCGCGGCGACGGGCGACGCCGGAGTCCGGGTCGAGTTGCGCCAGCAGGGCGGGCGGCCGGTCCCGCCGGATGTCGACCTCGCTGCGTACCGGATCGTCCAGGAGGCGCTCACCAACGTGGTACGCCATGCCGGCGTCGACACCTGTCGGGTCACCGTGGAGCGTGGCGACGAGGCGGTCACGGTGGAGGTCGTCGACGACGGGCGGGGTGGACCGGTCGGGGCCGAGGGGCACGGGCTGGTCGGCATGCGGGAGCGCGCCCTGGCGCTCGGCGGCCATTTGCACGCCGCGCCACGGCCGGAGCGGGGTTTCCGGGTGGCGGCCCGGCTGCCGGTGCGGTCGGAAAGCGCCAGCCTGAGCGGCGCCCGCCCGGGCGATGGCGGCCCGGACGGGGCCCGCCCGGGCGAGGCGGTGCGGCGGTGAGCGTCCGGGTGCTGCTCGCCGACGACCAGCCGCTGGTCCGGGCCGGGCTGCGGGTGCTCATCGCAGACGTGCCGGACATCGAGGTGGTCGGGGAGGCGGGCACCGGCGCCGAGGCGGTGCGCCTGGCCCGCGAGGTGGTACCGGACGTGGTGCTGATGGATCTGCGGATGCCGGGTACGGACGGCATCCAGGCGACCCGCCAGATCACCGCGTCGGGCGGCCCCAGCCGGGTACTGGTCCTCACCACGTTTGACGACGACGAGCACGTGCACGGCGCGCTGCGCGCCGGGGCGAGCGGCTTCCTGGTGAA
>NZ_JBFBAO010000083.1:0-20920 GCF_040682255.1 Micromonospora sp. NPDC051296
GCCGCCGTTAACAGCCGGCGAACAGGACCGCCCGCGGGTCTCCCGAGCGGCATCGGATCGGAGGGAGACTGGCGGGCCCCGGCGGAGGGATCAAGCCTGACCGCCCGGAGCCGGGCACGGTCGCCCCCAGCCCCAAGCGCAACCACGGAAGCACCCGATCAGGCAGAGGAAGACACCAACTCCACCTCGTACCCCTGCCCGTCGGCCAGGTACGCGGCGTAGGTGTCGGGGCCGCCGGCGTACGGGTGACGGTCGGGGAAGAGCAGCTCCCAGCCGTACTCCGGGGCCTTCCCGACCAGCCGGTCCACGGCGGCGGGTGGGCCGGCGTGGAAGGCCAGGTGGTTGAGGCCCGGGGCGAGCCGGTCGTGCCGTCGACCGGACAGCGCGGGTGACTCCTCCATCACCAGGTACGTCGGGCCGAGCCGCCAGGAGCGGCCGGCCGGCCACTCCTGGAACGGCGCCCAACCCAACTCGCCGAGGAGCCACCCCCAGCTGCGCATCGCCGCGCCCAGGTCGGGTATCCACACCTCAACGTGGTGCAGTGCTCCGAGGGTCACCGGCCTCCGCCCGGCACCCACAGCACATCTCCGTCCGGATTTGCCGTTCTTGCCAGAATGAAGAGCAGGTCCGACAACCGGTTGAGATACTTTGCCGGGAGGTGGCTGGTCCGGTCGGGGTCGTGTGCGACGAGGGCCCACGCCGACCGCTCGGCGCGCCGGGCGATCGTCCGCGCCGCGTGCAGCAGTGCCGCGCCCGCGGTGCCGCCGGGGAGGATGAAGGAGTCGAGCTTGCTCAGGCGCGCGTTGAACTCGTCGCACCAGCCCTCCAGGCGCTCCACATACTCCTCCGTGACCCGCAGCGGCGGGTACTTCGGGTCCGGTTCGACCGGGGTGGACAAGTCTGCCCCCACGTCGAACATGTCGTTCTGGATGGGCCCGAGCACCGCCCGCAGTTCGTCGTCCAGCTGGCCCAGCGCGAGCGCCACGCCGATCGCGGCGTTGCACTCGTCGACATCGGCGTACGCGGCGATCCGTGGATCGTTCTTCGGCACCTGCTCGTTGTTGCTCAGCCTGGTCATGCCGGCGTCGCCGGCCTTGGTGTAGATGCGCGTGAGGTGGACGGCCATGACGCACAGCCTACGGATACCGGACCTGACCATCCCGGCACGGCCGGAGGCGGGCACGGGCTGGTCCGCCGGGGTCGGCCCGGGTGACGCGGGTGACGCCGCGGTCGCGGACGTCGACGTCATCCGGGTACGCGGCGGCGCCCGGCTCGCCGGCACGGTACATGTGGTGGGGGCGAAGAACTCGGCGTTGAAGCTGATGGCCGCCGCGTTGCTCGCCCCCGGCCGGAGCGTGATCACGAACGTGCCGCGGATCACCGATATCGCCATCATGGGCGAGGTGCTGCGCCGCCTCGGCTGCGGCGTACGGTTCGACATGGACGACCCGGTCGACCCGATGGTGGCGGTGGGCGGGGTGGCCCGGTCCCGTTCGGTCACCATCGACGTGCCGGAGCAGCCGGGCGTCGAGGCCGACTACGACCTGGTCCGCCGGCTGCGCGCGTCGATCTGCGTGCTGGGCCCGCTGCTGGCCCGGCGCGGGTACGTCCGGGTGGCCCATCCGGGCGGCGACGCGATCGGCTCCCGCGGGTTGGACATGCACATCTCCGGGCTGACCCGGATGGGCGCCGACATCTCCGGCGAGCACGGCTTCGTGATCGCCTCCGCGCCCGACGGCCTGCACGGGGCGGAGATCGTGCTGGACTTCCCCAGCGTCGGGGCGACCGAGAACCTGGTCATGGCGGCGGTGCTGGCCGACGGCACGACCGTGATCGAGAACGCCGCCCGCGAGCCGGAGATCGTGGACATCTGCACCATGCTCCAGCGGATGGGCGCGTTGATCGAGGGCGAGGGCACGTCCACCATCACCATCGTCGGCGTACCCCGGCTGCAACCGGTCCGGCACGCCACGGTGGGGGACCGGATCGTCGCCGGGACCTGGGCCTTCGCGGCGGCGATGACCCGCGGCGACGTCACCGTGACCGGGCTCGACCCCGCGTTCCTGGAGGTCGCGCTGGACAAGGTGGTCGCGGCCGGCGGGCTGGTGGAGACCCGGGCGGACGCCTTCCGGGTACGCATGGACGACCGGCCCCGGGCGGTCGACGTGGTGACGCTGCCCTACCCGGGCTTCGCCACCGACCTGCTGCCGATGGCGATCGGGCTCGCCGCGCTCAGCGACGGCGCCTCGCTGATCACCGAGAACATCTTCGACGGCCGGTTCATGTTCGCCAACGAGATGATGCGGCTGGGCGCGGACATCAAGACCGACGGGCACCACGCCGTGGTACGCGGCCGGGAGCGACTCTCCGGCGCGCCGGTGCGGGCCACCGACATCCGGGCCGGCGCCGGGCTGATCATCGCCGGGCTGTGCGCGGACGGGGTGACCGAGGTGTCCCACGTGCACCACGTTGACCGGGGCTATCCCGACTTCGTGGCCGACCTGCGTGCCCTCGGCATCGAGGTCGAACGGGCCACCGCGCCGGAGGAGCCCGAGCTGACCTTCTGAGCCGCCTTAGCTGTCGTTCAGGCCCGCCGATTAGGGTGCAGGGAGACACTCAATCGCAGCGAGGGAGAGGCAGATGGCGGGTCGACTCGCGGTCGTCGGTGCCGGGCTGATGGGCTCGGGCATCGCCCAGGTGGCGGCACAGGCGGGCTGGCAGGTGGTGCTGCGGGATCTGGACGACGCGGCGACGCGGCGTGGCGTGGACGGCATCCGGAAGTCGCTGGCGAAGTTCGCGGAGAAGGGCAAGATCTCTGCGGACGACGTCGAGGCGGCGCTCGGCCGGATCACCCCGACCACAGAGCTGGAGGCGGCGGCCGACGCGGACATCGTGGTCGAGGCGGTCTTCGAGCGGCTGGAGATCAAGCACGAGGTGTTCCGTGCGCTGGACAAGATCTGCAAGGCGGACGCCGTACTGGCCACCAACACCTCGGCCATCCCGGTGACCCAGATCGCCACGGCCACCGACCGCCCGGAGGCGGTCGTCGGCACCCACTTCTTCTCGCCGGTGCCGATGATGAAGCTCTGTGAGCTGGTCCGCGGCTACAAGACCAGCGACGCGGCGCTGGAGACGGCGAAGTCGTTCGCCGAGGAGATCGGCAAGACCGTCGTGGTGGTCAACCGGGACATCGCCGGCTTCGTCACCACCCGGCTGATCAGCGCCCTGGCGATGGAGGCGGTGCGGCTGGTCGAGGCGGGCGTCATCTCCGCCGAGGACCTGGACACCGCCTGCAAGCTCGGCTTCGGGCATGCCATGGGCCCGCTCGCCACCGTCGACCTGACCGGCGTCGACGTGCTGCTCAACGCCACCCGCAACATCTACACCGACACCGCCGACGAGAAGTTCTTCCCGCCGGAGCTGCTCCAGCGCATGGCCACCGCCGGCGACCTGGGCCGCAAGACCGGCAAGGGCTTCTACACCTACTGACAGATGTAGGGAAGGGCCCCGCAGGGCCCTTCCCTACACGTCAGCCGTCGCGGCGGGTGGTCCAGCGGAAGGTCGTCAGGCAGAGCAGCAGGCCGATCACGCACCAGGCGCCGAGGACCAGGGCGACCCGGCCCAGCTCGAACGAACCGCCCGGCTCCTGGGCGCCGAAGCTCTCCGGCAGGAAGACCGCCCGCAGCCCCTGGCACATCCACTTGAGCGGGAAGAGGGCCGCCACCTGCTGCATCCAGGGCGGCAGGTTGGTGAAGAGGAAGAACACCCCGGAGATGAACTGGAGCACCAGCGCGATCGGGGTGACCACCGCCGAGCCGCTGCGGGCGGTGCGAGCCAGCGACGAGATCGCGATGCCGCAGAGGGTGCACGCGGTGATGCCCAGCGCGCTGACCCAGCCGAAGGTCAGCCACGCCGCCGCGGTGCTCGGCAGGTTCAAATCGAACAGGGCCGCCGAGACGGCGAGGAGCAGGGCGATCATCACGACGCCGATCACCAGCACCATGATCACCTTGCCGGCGAACCAGACCCACTTCGGCATCGGTGTGCCCCGGTACCGCTTGAGCACGCCCCGGTCGCGCTCGATCGGGATCCAGATGCCGAGGTTCTGGAAGCTGACCGTCATCAGGCCGGTCGCGATCATGCCGGTGATGAAGTACTGCGTGTAGCTCACCCCTGGCGCGATTTCCTCGTTGAGGATCGAGGCGAAGATCAGCACCATGATGATCGGGAAGCCCAACGTGAACACGACGGACTCCCGGCTGCGCAGGAACTGCCGGATCTCCAGCCGCCCCTGGCGCAGGGCGAGGCTGGTCGGCCCGAGCCGACGGGCACCGGGGGCGGCGACCGGGGCCGCCGGCTTCGTCGTGGTGGTCATTGGTGTCCGATCATGCGCAGGTAGATGTCCTCGAGGGTGGGCCGGGTGACGGTCAGGTCGGGCACCTCACCGCCGAAGCGCGTGGCCAGCTCCGCGACCAGCGCCGTCGGCGTCGCGCTCTCCGCGCTCTCGACCCGGCCCTCCGGGGTACGCCAGGAGACCGTGGCCAGCGCCTCCTGCCGGTTGCCCAGGCGGTCCGGCGCGGCGACCTCGACCAGTCGGCCGCCGGCGATCACGCCCACCCGGTCGGCCAGTGCCTCGGCCTCGTCCAGGTAGTGGGTGGTGAGCACGATGGTGGTGCCGGCGGCGGAGAGGTCCCGGATCAGCTCCCAGAACTCCCGCCGCGCCTCCGGGTCGAAGCCCGTGGTCGGCTCGTCCAGGAAAAGCAGCTCGGGGCGGCCGATGATGCCCAGCGCCACGTCCAGCCGGCGCTTTTGCCCGCCGGAGAGGGTGTGCGTACGGGCCCGGGCCTTGCCGGCCAGCCCGACCCGCTCGATCACCTTGTCCGGGTCGTCGGCGCTGGGGTAGAAGCCGGCGAAGTGGTGCACCACCTCGGCGACGGTCAGCTCGTCGAACTCTCCGGTGCCCTGGAGCACGATGCCCACCCGCCCGCGCCACTCCGGGGGCGGATCGGTCGGGTCGGTGCCGAGCACCCGCACCTCACCGGCGTCCCGGTGGCGGTAGCCCTCCAGGATCTCCACGGTGGTGGTCTTGCCCGCGCCGTTCGGCCCGAGCAGGGCGAACACCTCGCCCCGGTGGACGTCCAGGTCCAGGTCGGCCACCGCGACGTTGTCGCCGTACGCCTTGCGCAGCCCCCGGACGAGGATCGCGACGTCGTCACTCATGCCGTCAAGTGTGCGGCCCGCCGCCGTCCGCCGTCCGACCCGGGGGTGGTGGTCCCACCCACCGAGGGCGCGTTGTACCCGGGCGTCACCTACATCGGGCTGTGTGGTTTTCCACAGCCCGTTTTACTGAACGGTAACTTAAACTCCGGCCATGGACGAGAAGGCACTCCCAGACCGGCTGTCGGAACGCGACCGCCCCTGGGTGATGCGTACCTACGCGGGGCACTCGTCGGCCGCCGCGACCAACGCGCTCTTCCGCCGCAACCTGGCGAAGGGGCAGACCGGCCTGTCGGTCGCCTTCGATCTGCCCACCCAGACCGGGTACGACCCGGACCACGAACTCGCCGCCGGCGAGGTAGGCCGGGTCGGCGTCCCGGTGTCGCAGGTGGGCGACGCGCGGGCGCTGTTCGACGGCATCCCGCTGGCCGAGATGAACACCTCGATGACCATCAACGCGCCGGCGATGTGGCTGCTCGGCCTCTACGGCACGGTCGCCACCGAGCAGGGCGCCGAGCTGTCCCGCTGCGCGGGCACCACGCAGAACGACATCATCAAGGAGTACCTCTCCCGGGGGACGTACATCTTCCCGCCGGCCGCGTCGCTGCGGCTGACCGCCGACGTGGTCGCGTACACGCTGCGGGAGATGCCCCGGTGGAACCCGGTCAACATCTGCTCGTACCACCTCCAGGAGGCCGGTGCCACGCCGGTGCAGGAGGTCGGCTTCGCGCTCGCCACCGCCGTCGCCGTGCTCGACGCGGTCCGCGACTCCGGCCAGGTGCCGGCCGACCGGATGGGCGACGTGGTGCAGCGGATCTCGTTCTTCGTCAACGCCGGCGTGCGGTTCGTCGAGGAGATCGCCAAGATGCGTGCCTTCGGCGCGCTGTGGGACGAGATCACCCGCGACCGGTACGGCGTCGAGGACCCGAAGCAGCGCCGCTTCCGGTACGGCGTGCAGGTCAACTCGCTCGGCCTGACCGAGGCGCAGCCGGAGAACAACATCCAGCGCATCGTGCTGGAGATGCTCGGGGTCACCTTCTCCCGGGACGCGCGGGCCCGGGCGGTGCAGCTGCCGGCCTGGAACGAGGCGCTCGGCCTGCCCCGCCCGTGGGACCAGCAGTGGTCGCTGCGGATGCAGCAGGTGCTCGCGTACGAGTCGGACCTGCTGGAGTATCCGGACCTGTTCGACGGCTCGCACGTGATGACCGCGCTGGTCGACGGGATCGTCGGCGGTGCCCGGGTGGAGCTGGCGAAGGTGCTGGAGATGGGCGGCGTGGTCGCCGCGGTGGAGACCGGCTACCTCAAGAGCGCGCTGGTCGCCTCGCTGGCCGAGCGGCGGCGCCGGATGGAGGCCGGCAGCGACGTGGTCGTCGGCGTCAACCGGTTCACCGAGACCGAACCGTCGCCGCTGACCGCCGCGGGTGCCGAGGCCGTCGAGCAGGTCGACCCGGCGGTGGAGGCGGCCGCGGTGGACGCCGTACGCCGGTGGCGGGCCGACCGGGACGCGGCGGCGGTGGACGCGGCACTGGCCCGGCTACGCGCGGACGCCGCGACCGAGGCGAACCTGATGACCGCCACCCTCGAGTGCGTGCGGGCCGGGGTGACCACCGGCGAGTGGGCCGGCGCGCTGCGCCAGGTCTTCGGCGAGTACCGGGCGCCGACCGGGCTGACCGGCGCCGCCGGGGCGGGTGGCGACGCGGGCCTGGCCGCGGTCCGCGAGCGGGTCGCCGCCACCGCCCGCGAGCTGGGCAGCGGACGGCTGCGCCTGCTGGTCGGCAAGCCTGGCCTGGACGGGCACTCCAACGGTGCCGAGCAGATCGCGGTACGCGCCCGCGACGCCGGCTTCGAGGTGGTCTACCAGGGCATCCGGCTCACCGCCGGGCAGATCGTCGCCGCCGCCGTCGAGGAGGACGTCGACCTGGTCGGGCTCTCCGTGCTCTCCGGCTCGCACCTGGCGGCGGTGCCCGCTGTGCTCGACGGCCTGCGGGCCGCCGGCCGGCCGGACCTGCCGGTGGTGGTCGGCGGCATCATCCCCGCCCCGGACGCCGAGCAGTTGCGCGCCGCCGGGGTGGCGCGGGTCTTCACGCCGAAGGACTTCGCGCTGACCACCATCATCGACGAGCTGGTAACGGTCATCCGCCAAGCGAACGACCTGTAAGGAAGGGCCCCCTCTTAACGCCTCCGGTATAGGAAGGGCCCCTTCTTAACCGGCCAGCGGCGCGTCAGCGGTGGCGGTAGGTCATGCAGTCGGCCATGTCGGCGTCCGGGCCGACCCGGATCGCCGGTGCCTGGCACTCCAGCTGCTCGTTGTGCCGGCAGTCGGCCCGCTGACACGCGCCCACCTGGGCGATCTGCCCGTCGATGCCGGCGCGGACGGCGGGCATCTCGATGAAGGTGTGGCAATGGGCATGGTCCATGCTGCCGATCGTGATGGCGAATGCGTGGCAGTCGCCGGTGTCGTTGTACGCACAGGCGGTGGCCACACACTCCTGGACGCGGGGCATCTCCATCGCTGCCGTCATGACCCGACCTCCTCCGTGACTTGCCCCGATTTTAGGCTTTCAGCGGATTCGTCTTACCCAGTTTGCCGGGACTTACGGCGCGGTCGGGCCGTCCCCGAGCACCTCGGAGAGCAGCGCCGGCTCGAGGCCACGGTCGGCCAGCCCGGCCAGGATGTGCGGCAGCGCCTCGTCGGTCATCGGCGCGTTCGCCTCGGTGACGTGCAGGACGACCACCGAGCCGGGGCGTACGTTGTCCAGGACGGCACGCACGATCGGCCGCCAGGAGGTCGCGAACGGATCCCCGCTGACCACGTCGCCGTCCACCACAGTGAGTCCGAGCGGGGCGAGTTCGGTCAGGGCCGTCCGGTCGTGGCATAGGCCCGGGAAACGGAAGTAGCGGGTCTGCCGTCCGCCGTACGCACCGACCACGTCGAAGGTTCGGGCCACGTCGGCGGTCATCTCACGCCGGGCGATCCGCGGCAGGCCGTAGCAGTCCGGCGTGAAGGCCAGGTGTCCGTACGTGTGGTTGGCCAACTCGAAGCGCGGATTGGCGGCGAGCCGACGGGTCACCTGCGGGTACTGCTCAACCCACTTGCCGGTCAGGAAGAAGGTGGCCGGCACCTCTTCCCGCTCCAGCAGGTCGATGATCTTCAGGTTCGCGTACGACCGCACAGCGCCGCTGCGTAGCTGGTACCGCATGGCGTCGGTCATGTCGGCGTCGAAGGTGAGCGCCACCTTGTTGCCGCTGCGTGGACCGTGGTCGAGCACCGGCGGCCGGGCCCCGGGCCGGGTCGCGCCAGGCAGGACGCCGGCCTCCGGCGTCGGCGTCCGGAGGCCCGTCGGCGTGGGTTGCGGAGCAGGATCCGGCCCGCGATCCGGGTCCTGGTCGGCAGTCATCTCCGCGGCCTGCGCCGAAGTGGGTGGCCGGCCGACGGCGGTGCCTTCCGGCTGGCGGAGAGGGGCCGCGAGGGCCAGCAGGAGCACCGCGCCGAGCACGGCGGCGAGGGTCGCGACGAGCGGAACGGGAGAGACCTTCACGGACACCGTGAGATGGTCTCAGGTCAGCCCAGAACCGTGGGGACCGTGGAGGTCTCGGCGTACCGGATCAGACCCGGAAGCCGGCGGCCCGAGCCGCCGCTCGGTCCCGGCGGCGCTCCGCTCGGCGGCGCAGGAACCAGATCAGGAAGAACACGAACCCGACCAGGAACACCAGCACCAGCACCGGCAGGATGATCGCGACGAGGGACATCAACACGCTGGTGGCGTCCTCGGCGGTACTCGCCACCGGGGCACCGAACCCGGCCGTGGTCGCGTTGATGACCGGCCGCGCGGCGGACTTGAGCAGGTGTACGCCGAGGGCGATGAGCGCGCCGACCAGCACCGGCACCCACTGGCCGGTGTTGGCGAAGAGGCTGTCCGGGTCGCTCACCGTCACGGTGCCGGAGGCCGAGCCGGCGCCGAAGGCCAGGCCGCCGGCGGTCGGGCGGACCGCCGTCTGCACCACGTCGTTGACGTGGTCCACCACCGGCACCTTGTCGGCGACGAGTTCGACGGCGAGCAACGCCGCCAGGATGGTCAGCATCCAGCCGTTGCCCAGCCACTGCCAGCCGGCGGGCAGGTCGATCACGCTGGTGTAGCGGGCCAGCAGACCCGTCACCAACAGCGGGATGTACGCGTTCAGACCCGCCGAGGCGGCGAGGCCGGTACCGGTGAGCAACTCGAACACGGTCTCAGCATCGCACCGGCGCGCCAGTGACGCTCGGCGGCGATCCGCGGCGGCTCCGCTACCCTCATCGGGTGCGGTTGGTGATTGCGAAGTGCTCGGTGGACTATGTCGGACGGCTCTCGGCCCACCTGCCGCCGGCCACCCGGCTGCTGATGGTGAAGGCGGACGGGTCGGTGTCCATCCATGCCGACGACCGGGCGTACAAGCCGTTGAACTGGATGAGCCCGCCGTGCCGGCTGGAGGAGGCCCCCGGCGTCTGGCGGGTGGTCAACAAGGCTGGCGAGGAGCTGCGGATCACCCTGGAGGAGATCTTCCAGGACACCTCGTACGAACTGGGCGTCGACCCGGGGCTGCGCAAGGACGGGGTCGAGGCGCACCTGCAGGAGCTGCTGGCGGCCAACCCCGAGACGCTGGGCGAGGGGTACACCCTCATCCGCCGCGAGTACATGACTGCCATCGGCCCGGTCGACCTGCTTTGCCGGGACGCCGAACAGGGCACGGTCGCGGTTGAGGTGAAGCGCCGTGGCGAGATCGACGGTGTGGAGCAGCTCACCCGCTACCTCGAACTGCTCAACCGGGATCCGCTGCTCGCCCCGGTCGCCGGGGTCTTCGCCGCGCAGGAGATCAAGCCGCAGGCCCGGGTGCTCGCCACGGACCGCGGCATCCGCTGCGTGGTGGTGAACTACGACCGGCTGCGCGGCATCGAGCGCGACGAGCTCACCCTCTTCTAGCCGGCCCTCAGCGGCCGTAGAGCATCTTGACCGCCTTCACCAGGCGCGCGACGTCGGCCGGGGTGCGCTCGAAGGTGGTCGAGGGCAGCAGCGTGCGGGCGCGGCGGCGGGTCACCGCCTTGGCCCGGCCGAACTCGCGCAGCCCGTCCTCGCCGTGGATCCGGCCGAAGCCCGACTCGCCGACCCCGCCGAACGGCAGGGTGGACATCCCGGCGAAGGTGAGGGTCGAGTTGACCGAGGCCATGCCGGAGCGCAGCCGCCGCGCGATCGCCATCGCGCGTCGCCCGCCGAAGACCGAACCACCCAGGCCGTACGGCAGGGCATTGGCCCGGGCGACCGCCTCGTCCGCGTCCCGGACCCGGTTGACGGTCAGGGTGGGGCCGAAGGTTTCCTCGCGGACCGCGGCGGAGTCCTCCGGCACGTCCACCAGCACGGTCGGGTGCGCGTACGGCGGTTGCACCGCGTCCGGCCCGCCCAGCGCGGCGCGACCGCCCCGGGCCAGCGCGTCGTCGATGTGCCGGCGGATGACGTCCAGCTGGCTCGGCATGGTGATCGGCCCGACGTCCGCGCCCGCCGGGCCGACGGTGAGCCGGCCGGCGCGCTCGACCACCTTGTCGACGAAGGCGTCGAAGATCGGCTCCACGGCGTAGACCCGCTCGATGCCGATGCAGGTCTGACCGGCGTTGGTCATCGCGCCCCAGACGCACGCCTCGGCGGCGGCGTCCAGGTCGGCGTCCACGTCCACGATCATCGCGTCCTTGCCGCCGGCCTCCACCAGCACCGGGGTCAGCGACTCGGCGCAGGCCACCATCACCTTCTTCGCGGTCGCCGTCGAACCGGTGAAGGCGAGCTTGTCGACACCGGCGCGGCACAGCGCCGCGCCGACGTCGCCGAGCCCGTGCACCGCGGCGAACACCGGCTGCTCGGGCACCACCTCGGCGAAGCTGTCGACCAGCCACTGCCCGACGACCGGGGTGTATTCACTGGGCTTGAAGACCACCGCGTTGCCGGCCGCCAGCGCGTACGCGGCGGAGCCGATGGGGGTGAAGACGGGGTAGTTCCACGGCCCGATGACGCCGACCACGCCGTGCGGCTGGTATTCCAGATGGGCCGAGAACTCGGCCAGGATGAGCCGCGAGCGGACCCGGCGGGGGCCCAGTACCCGACGGGCGTTGCGGGCCGACCAGTCGACGTGCTCAACGGCGGTCACGATCTCGACCAGGGCGTCGGCGACCGGCTTGCCGCCCTCGACGTGCACCAGCTCGGCAAGCTGCTCCATCCGCTGGGCGAGCAGTCGCCGCCAGCGCAGCAGCCGCTCGCGTCGCCCGGTGAAGCCGAGCCCCGCCCACCACTGGCCGGCGGCGCGGGCCCGCTCGACGGCGCGTTCGACGTCCACCGGGGTGGCGACCGGGACGCGGCCCGCCTCGTCGCCCGTCGCCGGGCTGGTCGAGATCAGGTGACCGCCCTCGATCACCGGGTTGCCGGGGAGCTGCACAGCCGTCATGGCGGAAGTCTAGACCCGAGACCTACTCGCCGGTAGGGGTGCTGAACTGGGGCGAACCCGATCGAGAGCCGGCGCGTTGAACCGGATGGAGCAGTGGTTCCCGTTGGGCGCACCGCCGTCCCTTCCGCCGGAGGGCCGAACGGTTGGTGCCCGGCCGGTGACTCGGAGATGCCCGGCCGGGCGGTGGAACCAGCCACCCGGGGGTGGCAGGCTGACGCGGGGTGGCCGTGCCGGGTGGAGGTCTGACTGTCCATGGAGGAACATCCGCAACTGATGCCGCTGCTGACCGTCGCCACCGGGCCGATGCGCGGGCTCGGTTTCCGAGTGCGTCAGCAGCCGCAGGTGATCGGCCGCGACCCGGCGGTCGACATTGTCGTCGACGATCCGCACCTCAGCCGACGGCATGCCGAGATCCGGCTGACCGGCGAGGGAGTGTCCCTGGTGGACCTCGGATCCACGAACGGCAGCTGGGTGAACGACCTCCGGATCACCGGGGCGGCCCGGCTCACCGACGGTGACGTGATCCGGATCGGCCGTACCGAGCTGCGGTTCTTCGATCCCGGGGTGGCGCGTACCGATCCGGTGGGCCTGCGCTTCGGAATGCCTCGAAACGAACGGCGGCCGACCCTGCCGCTGCCCGTCGCGTCCCCGGGCGCGACGCCGGCACCTGCGGGCGCGAGGCCAGGACCTGCGGGCGCGACGCCGGGGCCAGTGGGCGGGAGGCCGGCACCTGCGGGCGCGACGCCGGGGCCGGCGGCGCCCGCGTCGCCCGGGGCGGCGGCGGTGGCCGGCCGCTCCTGACGGCGGCGGGCGCCACCGGTCCAGGGCGGTCAGTAGGCGCCGGCCACATGGACCGCCGGAGTCGATGGTGGCAGCATGCCGCGGATGAAGACCGAGCAGCACGTCGTCACCGCCAACGGGATCACCCAGGCCGTTCGGGTGGCCGGTCCGTCCGATGGCGTACCGCTGCTGCTCGTCCACGGCAACTGCTCCTCGGCGGCCTTCTGGGAGCCCTTGGTACGGCGACTGCCGGCGACGCTGCGGGTGGTCGCGCCGGACCTGCGCGGCTACGGCGGTACGCAGACCGCGCCGGTGGACGCCGGTCGAGGACTGACGGACTTCGCCGACGACGTGGCGGCCCTGCTCGACGAACCGACGCTGTTCGGCGAGGGTGCCCGGCCGGTGGTGGTCGGCCACTCGCTCGGCGGTGGAGTGGCGATGCGGCTGCTGGTGGACCACCCTGACCGGGTGGCCGGGCTGCTGCTCGCCGCGCCGGTCTCGCCGTACGGCTTCGGCGGCACCCGCGACCTGGCCGGCACCCCCACCACCCCGGACTTCGCCGGCACCGGCGGCGGTACGGCGAGCCCCGATTTCGTCGCACGGCTGGTCGCCGGTGACCGTGGTACCGAGGACCAGAGCAGCCCGCGCAGCGTGCTGCGGACCGCGTACGTGGCGGACCCGGCCACCCTCGGCGACGACGAGGAACTGCTGCTCGACAGCCTGCTCTCCACCGCGACCGGGACGGACAACTACCCCGGCGACGCGACACCGTCGCCGCACTGGCCGGGAACCGCGCCGGGCCGCCGGGGTGTGCTCAACGCGCTCGCCCCGGCGCACTTCCGGATCGCCGACGAACTGGTGGCGGTCACCCCTAAGCCGCCGGTCACCTGGATCCGCGGCGACGCCGACGTGATCGTCTCCGACACGTCGCTGTTCGACCTGGCCCAGCTCGGCGCGCTGGGCGTGGTGCCCGGCTGGCCCGGGCCGGACGAGTGCCCACCGCAGCCGATGCTGGCGCAGACCCGCGCCGTGCTCGACCGGTACGCGGCCGCCGGAGGCAGTTACCGGGAGGTGACGCTGCCCGGCTGCGGGCACAGCCCGCACCTGGAACGGCCGTCGGAGTTTGTCGCCGAGCTGCTGGCACTGGTCGGCGTCGATGCGTTCTGAAGCGCCCGATCGATGCGGTCGTGAAATATCCCACGGCGCCTCGACAACGGTGCGTCACGTGGCAGACTCGCGCGCATAACCTTAGCGGCCGTTCATGTCGGGCCGTGTCGAGCGGACAGGGGAGGCCGGGTCGTGGCGCGCGAGTTCACCAGTGTGGGCGTGGTGGGTCTGGGCACCATGGGTGCCGGGATCGTCGAGGTCTTCGCCCGTAACGGCGTCAACGTGGTCGCCGTGGAGATCTCCGACGCCGCCCTGGAACGCGGGCAGGCCAACCTGACCGGCTCGACCGATCGGGCGGTGGCCAAGGGCAAGCTCGCCGAGGCCGACCGGGACGCCCTGCTGGGCCGGGTCACCTTCGCCGTCGGGCTGGACGCGCTGCACTCGGTGGACCTGGTTATCGAGGCGGTGCCCGAGCACCTGGACCTGAAGCAGCGGATCTTCGCCGAGCTGGACCGGGTCTGCAAGCCCGAGGCCATCCTGGCCACCAACACCTCGTCGCTGAGCGTCACCGAGATCTCCGTCGCCACCGCCCGCCCCAACCAGGTCATCGGTATCCACTTCTTCAACCCCGCGCCGGTGATGAAGCTGGTCGAGGTCGTGCGTACGGTGGTCACCTCCGCCGACGTGGTGGCCGACGTGGAGGCGCTCTGCGCGCGGCTCGGCAAGGTCGACGTGACCATCAACGACCGGGCCGGGTTCATCGCCAACGCGCTGCTGTTCGGCTACCTCAACCACGCGGTCGGCATGTTCGAGGCCCGGTACGCCAGCCGTGAGGACATCGACGCCGCGATGAAGCTCGGCTGCGGCCTGCCGATGGGTCCGCTGGCCCTGATGGACCTGATCGGTCTGGACACCGCGTACGAGATCCTGGACACCATGTACCGGCGTGGCGGGCGTGACCGCCGGCACGCCCCGGTGCCGCTGCTCAAGCAGATGGTGACCGCAGGTCTGCTCGGGCGGAAGTCCGGCCGGGGGTTCTACACCTACGAGCGACCGGGCTCGCCGAAGGTCGTACCGGACGAGCAGACGCCGGCCGCGGCGGAGTCGGCGCTGGCCGACGGCGCGAGCGGGATCTCGAAGGTTGGTGTGGTCGGCTCCGGCACGATGGCCACCGGCATCATCGAGGTCTTCGCCAAGGCCGGCTACGAGGTCGTCTCGGTGACCCGGGGTGCCGAGAAGTCCGCCAAGGTCTGCGAGGCGGTCAAGACCTCGCTGAACAAGGGCGTGGTCCGGGGCAAGCTCAGCGAGGCCGACCGGGACGCCGCACTCGGCCGGATCAACTGGTCGGCGACCCTGGAGCACCTGGCCGACGTCGACCTGGTGGTCGAGGCGGTGGTCGAGGAGTTGAGCGTCAAGAAGGCGCTGTTCGCCAGCCTCGACGAGATCTGCAAGCCGGGTGTCGTGCTGGCCACCACCACCTCCTCGCTGCCGGTGATCGAGGTGGCGATGGCCACCCAGCGCCCGGCCGACGTGGTGGGGCTGCACTTCTTCAACCCCGCGCCGATCATGCCGCTGGTGGAGATCGTGCGGACGATCCGCACCTCGGCGGAGACCACCGCCACCGCCCGGGCGGTCTGTGCCGCCCTCGGCAAGACCGGCGTGGTCTGCGGCGACCGGTCCGGCTTCATCGTCAACGCGCTGCTGTTCCCGTACCTCAACGACGCGGTGCGGATGCTGGAGGCCAGCTACTCCACCGCCGACGACATCGACCACGCGATGAAGCTCGGCTGCGGTTACCCGATGGGTCCGTTCGAGCTGCTCGACGTGGTCGGCCTGGACGTGTCGCTGGCCATCCAGCGGGAGCTGTACCTGGAACTGCGGGAGCCCGGGTTCGCCCCGGCGCCGTTGCTGGAGCACCTGGTCACCGCCGGCTACCTGGGCCGCAAGGCCGGCCGCGGCTTCCGCGACCACACCCGCCGCTGAGGTGTAAGGAAGGGCCCCTTTTTAACGCCTGGTGCAGGTGAAGGGGCCCCTCTTAACGTCACCGCAGCGGGCCGGTGGCCGGGCCCGCGCCGCACCGCCCGTACGCTGGATGACGTGAGCCCCCGTCGTAACCGTCCCCGCCGCGACGACGATGCGCGCCTGGACGCCGAGCGCGCCCGGCACGGTGTCGCGTCGGTGCAGCAGTGGCGCGACGGCGACTGGCAGGTACGCGGGATCAGCGGCGGTGCGTCCCTCAAGACCTACCGCTGCCCCGGATGTGACCAGGAGATTCAGCCCGGCGTGGCGCACGTCGTCGCCTGGCCGGCGGATGGCCGGGGTGATCTCACCGACCGGCGGCACTGGCACAGCGGCTGCTGGCGGGCCCGGGACCGGCGAGCCCCGGTGATCCAGCGCGGTCGCGGCGCGCCCCGCCACGGCTGAGCCGGCCAGGCCGGTGTGGCGTTAACAAGGGGCCCTTCCTCTACCGCAGGCGTTAACAAGGGGCCCTTCCTTGCACCCGCAAGCGGCGATCTTTGTCACGGTGGGCGGCGGTGGGGCGGGCGGGGCGGGAGGATGGTGGGGTGAGCACACCGATCCGCGCGTCCTCGATCCTGCCCGGGCACCGGGAGGACATCGAGCTGCACACCGCGGACGGCCTGCGGCTGGTCGGCGAGCTGGCCCGCCCGGCCGACCGGGAACCGGCGGCCACCCTGGTCTGCCTGCATCCGCTGCCCACCCATGGCGGGATGATGGACAGCCACGTGTTCCGCAAGGCGGCCTGGCGGCTGCCTGCCCTCGCCGACGTGGCGGTGCTCCGGTTCAACACCCGGGGCACCAGCAGCGTGCGCGGCACCAGCGAGGGGGCCTTCGACGCGGCCGTCGGTGAGCGGTTCGACGTGGCCGCCGCCATCGAGTACGCCGAGTTCCACGAGTTGCCCGACATCTGGCTGCTCGGCTGGTCGTTCGGCACCGACCTGGTGCTCAAGTACGGCTGCGACCCGGCGGTGGCCGGCGCGATCCTGCTCTCCCCGCCGCTGCGCTTCTCCGAGCCGGCCGACCTGACCCACTGGGCCGAGTCGGGCAAGCCGCTGACGGCGCTGGTGCCGGAGTTCGACGACTATCTGCGCCCGGCCGAGGCCCGCGAGCGGTTCGCCGCGGTGCCGCAGGCCGAGGTGGTCGGCGTGCCCGGCGCGAAGCATCTGTGGGTCGGCGACGCCGAGACGGTGCTGGACGAGGTGGTCCGGCGGATCAATCCGGCGGTGCCGGTGCCGCTGCCCACCACCTGGGACGGCCCGATGGAGACCGGCGACGCCAGCGCCTACGCCGACCGCACGGTGGCCGCGTTCGCCGACACCCCGGTGGCGGGGCCGCAGCAGCGCCGGGCCGACTGATCCCGGCCTGGGTCACCGGGCGTCCTGGCGAGGGATGATCACCTCGCGCAGGATGAGCTGGACGGCGGCCACCGTGGGGATGGCGATCAGTGCGCCGATCACCCCCAGCAGGGACACCCCGAGCAGCGCGGCGACCAGTGCCGCGACCTCGTTGACCTGCACCGACCTGCGCATGATCTTGGGATAGATGAGGTAGTTCTCGATCTGCTGGTAGACCACGAAGAAGACCACGCAGGCGATCCCGACGGACGGGTCGGTGGCGAACCCGACCAGGCTGACGATCACCGCGCCGATGGTCGCCCCGATCTGCGGGATGAGGTCGGTCACCGCGACGACCACCGCCAGGGCGAACGGGTACGGCAGGCCGACAGCCAGCGCGAACACGAAGGCGACCGCACCGGCCAGCACCGCGATGGTCAGCGCACCCACCATGTACGCCCCGACCTTGGTGAGGATCTCGTCGCCGATCAGCTGCACCCGCTCCCGACGCGACCGGGGCACCAGCGCATAGCTGAGATCGCGGAGCCGATCGAAGTAGACCAGGAAGTAGATGGTCAGCACCAGCACGGTCAGCACCCGGAAGACCGTGCCGAAGACGAACTGGGCACCGCCGAGCACCCCGCCCAGCGCCCGGCCGACCACGTCCGCGTTGGCCGCCTCCTGGGCCCGGCGCATCAGGTCGAACCGCTCGGCCAGTTCGTTGACGGTCTCGTTGCGGCGTAGCGCCTCCAGGTAGCTCGGCACCTGGTCGAGGAACTGCCCGGTCTGGGTCACGATCGGCGGCACCAGCGCCAGCACGCCGGCGCAGAGCAGTGCCAGCACGGTCAGCGTGACGGCCACGACGGCGAGGCCGCGCGGCAGCCCCCAGGAGTGCAGCCGGACCACCACCGGGTGCAGGCCCACCGCGAGGAACAGCGCGATGACCACCAGGACCAGGATCCCCGCGGCGTTGCGCAAACCCAGATAGACGGCGTACGCGAGCAGGACGCCGAGCGCCCCGGTGAAGCCGACCAGGAAGCTGTTGCGCCGTAGTGGCCGACCCGGGATGCCGAACCGCCCGGCGTCCCCGCCCACCGACCGCTGGGCCGGTGCGGGCGGCGCTGCCGCTTCCTCCGCCACGACAGTGGATGCCTCCGCTGTGGTGGGCGGCACCCTGGTTGCGGTGGCGCCGTCGCCGGTCCCGTCACCGGTACCCTCCGCCGCCGTCCCCGACTTCTCCGGCCCGTCCTGCGCCATCCGGCCTCCCCGCTCAAGCCCGGGCGCGTGGTCGCCGGGCGTTGACGCCGGCCCGCCCGGCCACCCGGGCCCGCGGGTCCTGATCGGCAGGGTAGTGGCGGGCGGGACGACCCGGCCAGGCGGTCAGTCGGAGTTGACCGTGCTCGGCGCTGCGCCCTGCTCGTCGGTGACCTTGCTCGGTGTCGCGGCTGCCTCGTCGGTGACCTTGCTCGGCTTGGCGCTGCGCTCGTCGGTGGTGGGTTTGGTCGGGCGCTTGCCGTTCTCGCCGGTGCTGGTGATCTTTGTCGGGGTGGCGCCCCGGCCGCCCTCGCCGGGCACCGCCGCGACCGTCGGCTCGCCGTCCACCTCCGTGCTCGCGGTGCCGCCGTCGACCGTCGTGACCGGCTCGGCGACCGGCTTGGTCGACGGGGTGGCCTCGTCCGCGGGCCGCCTGCCGTTGGCCGACGCCGGTGCCGCGCCGGCCGCCCCTACCATGGGCTGCCCGTCGGGGGAGGCCGCGGCAGCGCCGGCGCCCGCCATCGCGGTGCCGGCCGCCAGGGTGGGGACGGGCGCAGCTCCGGCCGGGGCGGGGGAGGTCGGACCGTCGGGACCGGCGGCCGCCTGTAGCCGCATCTCGAGCAGCTTGCGCTGCAACTCGTCGGACTCCTGCCGGGATTTCCAGGTCTCCTGCCGCAGGTCGGCGAGCTGCTGCTGGGCCTTGGCGATGTCCAGCATCACCTGGGCGAGCTGCTGCCGACCGGCGGCCGCCTCCTGCTGCGTCGCGGCCAGGTGCTGCTGGGTGGTGGCCAGGTGCTGCTGGGTGGTGGCCGCGTACTCCTCGAACTGTCGACGCGAGGCGGCGACGTACTCGTCGGCCTCGCGCCGGACGGTGGTGACGTGCTCGTCGGCCTCGCGCCGGACGGTGGTGACGTGCTCGTCGGCCTCACGGCGGGTGGTGGTGGCGTACTCGTCGGCCTCGCGGCGTTTCTCGACCGCCCCGGTCTCGGCCTGACCCAACAACTCGCCGGCCTGCTCCTCGGCCCGCGCGCGCACGGTGGCGGCCTCCTGCTCGGCGGCCTGGCGGACCCCGTCGGCACCCTGCTCGATCTCGTTCTTCCGAGCGGTGTACTCCGCCTCCAGCTCCGCCCGGCGGGACTCGAACCCGGACTCCAGATCCGCCCGGCGGGATTCGAACCCGGCCTCCAGCTCGGCGGCGCGTACCTGGATCTCCTCGTTCCGCGTGGTGTACTTCGACTCCAGCTCGGCCCGGCGCGACTCGAACCCTGACTCCAGCTCGGCCGTGCGGCTGCGGATCTGCTCGTCCAGCTTGGCGGCGGAGCTGCGGATCCGCCCGTCCAGCTCGGCGCTGCGGGTCTTGTACTGCTTTTCCAGCTCGTCGCGGCGGCTGGTGAACTCGCGCTCGGCGTTCGCCTTGCGCTGGGCCAGTTCCCGATCCGCCGCCTCACGCCGGCCGTTGACCTCCTTCTCCACCCCGGCCCGCCAGGCGCCCAGTTCCTGCTGCGCCTGCGCCCGGGTGTGCTGCACGTGCGCCTCGGTCTCGCTGCGCATGCGGTGGGCGTACGCCTCGGTCTCGGCGCGGGTGTGCTTGGCCGCCTCGGTGGCCGACGTGGTCAGCCGCTCGGCCTCCTGACGGGCCTTGTTGCGGGCGGCCCGTCCGGCCTCGGCGGCGTCGTCGATGATCTGCTTGGCCTCCTGGCTGGCCTTGGCATGGGTGGCTCGCCCGGCCTCGGTGGCCTGGTCGACCAGGCGCTTGGCCTCCTGCTGGGCCTTGGCGTGCACCTCCTTGGCGGCGTCGCGCAGCTGGGTCGCCTCCTGCTGGGCGGTGGCGTGCGCCTCGCGGGCCGCCTCGCGCAGCTTGGTCGCCTCCTGCTGGGCCCGGGTGTGGATCTCCTTGGCGGTGTCGCGGAGCTTGGTGGCCTCCTGCTCGGCCTTGGCCAGGGCCTCCTGGGCCGCCTTGCGCAGCCGGGTGGTCTCCTCCTGGGCGGTCTTGCGCAGCCGGGCGGCCTCCTCCTTGGCCGCCTTGCTGGCGGCCTCGGACTCCGCCTTGCGTGCCGCGGCCTGCCGCTCCTCCTCGGCCCGGCGGGCGGCCAGGGCGATCTCGAAGTCCTTGAGTGCCTTGGCGGCCTCCGCGCGGGCCTCGTCGATGATGTGCTCGGCAGCGGCTCGGCGGGCCTCGATCTCCTCGTTCGCGGCGATGAGGATGTCCTCGGCCTGCTCCTCGGCCAGCGTGAGGATCTGCTCCACCCGCGGCCCGAGGTGCCGGAACGCGGCCCGGTCGACCACCCCGACCTGCTTGCGCACGGCGGTGAGGTCGCGCTGGAGCACCTCGACCTGGCCGGCCAGCTTGTGGATCTGGGTGTACGCCTGTTCCCGTTCGCCCGCTAGCGCCTCGATCTCGTGCTCGGCGCGAGCGACGTACCGGTCGACCTGTCGTTTCTCGTACCCCCGCAGGGCTAGCTCGAAGTTGGGCTGGGTGGTCACGTCTCCGCTGAGCGCGAACAGATCCTCGCCGTGCGACATGCTCCCATCCTCACACGCATCGGGCTCTCCTGGGGCGATACGGACGCCCCGGTTGGGAGCTACTTCGTCGTACCCGGCGGGCGTTGGTCGGCAGGCTCTGTGCATGCAGGGCGGCGCGGGGTGGCACCGTTACCCGGTGTCACACCGCGCCCTGATCGAAGCACTCACCGGCCGGTTCGACGCCCATCACGGTGAGCTGGCCCGGATCCTGCTCGACCAGATCG
>NZ_JBFBAO010000084.1:0-20886 GCF_040682255.1 Micromonospora sp. NPDC051296
GGTCGTCATCGCCACCCACGGCGGCGCGGCCCGCCAGGGCTGCGGCAACCTGCTCGGCTGGGAACACAGCGTGCTGCGCACCATCGGCTCGCTGCGAAACTGCCACTGGACGGAGCTGCGCCACGACGTCGGGCGTGGGTGGCACCTGCGTGCCCACAACGTCGGGCCGATCAGCGTACCCGCCGCCCCGGCCACGCCGTCCGTCGCTGCCGCGCCGCCCGCCGCCGACCCGGTCTGACACCACCTCCGGCGCCTGCCCGACCCGCTGCGGCCGACCCACCGGGGTGGTCCGCCATCGGTGCGCGCCGCGGCCCGGCCCGGGACTGCGCCTCGCCGGCGCGGCCTGGCCCGACAGTGCTGCCGGCCGGATCTGTTGACGCGGCCGGGCACCCGCCCAGCCGGATCGGCTACCGTGCCGGGCATGCCCGTCGCGGTCGTGACCGACTCCACCGCCTACCTCCCGCTCGAACTGGTGCAGGCGCACCGGCTGACCGTGGTGCCGCTGACCGTGGTACTGAACGGTGTCGAGGGACTGGAAGGGGTGGAGATCTTCCCGGCGGACGCCACCCGCGCGCTGACCGGGCGGCGGGTCTCGGTGAGCACGTCCCGCCCGTCGCCAGAGCAGTTCGCCCGGACCTACCGCGAACTGCTGGACGCCGGGGCGGACGGCGTGGTTTCGGTACACCTGTCGGCCGGGCTCTCCGGCACGGTGGAGGCCGCCGAACTGGCCGCCGCGCAGTTCGGTGATCGGGTGACCGTGGTGGACAGCCGCTCCTGCGGGATGGGGCTGGGCTTCCCGGCCGTCGCCGCGGCCCGGGCCGCCGAGGAGGGCGCCGACCTGGCCGGCGTACGCGCCGCTGCGGTGGACGCCGTCGCGCGCACCACCATCTTCTTCTACGTCGACACCCTGGAGTTCCTGCGCCGGGGCGGCCGGATCAACGCGGCCGAGGCGCTGCTCGGCACGGCGCTCTCGGTCAAGCCGATCATGCACATGCCGGACGGCGGGATCGTGCTGCGGGACAAGGTGCGTACGGCCAGCCGGGGGGTGGCGCGGCTGGTCGATCTCGCCGTCGAGGCGGCCGGCGACGCGCAGGTGGACCTCGCGGTGCACCACCTCGCCGCGCCGCAACGGGCCGAGGACCTGCTCGGGGCGCTGGCCGCCCGGCTCGGCGACCGCCTGCACGACGCGTACGTCTCCGAGGCCGGCGCCGCCGTCGCCGCCCACGCCGGCCCCGGCCTGGCCTGCGTGGTAATCCACCGCCACCCCCCAACCCTCGGGGTGTGAGGGGCGTGCGGCCTTGATCGTCTGCACTCTGGTGACTCGACACGCCGCCCGGGGAGTCACTGGACCGCAGACGATCAAGGTCCCACCGGCCGGCGTCCAGGAACCGCAAGATCGGCGGTGGCGGGCGGCGGGTGCGGGGTACGAAACGATGGGCCGTCGGGAGAGTGGGGGTGCCGGATGTCCTGTGTGGTGACCGGGGGCGGTCGCGGAATCGGGCGGGGGATCGTGGAGCGGCTGCTCGCCGAGGGTGAGACCGTGGTGGTGATCGAGCGTGATCCGGGCGCGGTGTCCTGGGTGGAGCGACATGCCGAGGCCCCTCGGCTGGCGGCGGTGGTCGGCGACGCCGCCGACGAGACGGTCGCCGCCCGCGCCGCCGACCTGGCGGAACGGGCCCAGCCGCTCGCCGGATGGGTGAACAACGCCGCGGTGTTCCGGGACGCCTCCGTGCACGACGCCCCGGTCGGCGAGGTGGTCGACCTGATCACCCGCAACCTGCGCCCCGCCGTGGTCGGGGCCGCCACCGCGGTACGCCGCTTCCTCGCCGCCGGAACCGCCGGCGCCGTCGTGAACGTCTCGTCCCACCAGGCCAGCCGCCCGGTGCCAGGTTGCCTGCCGTACGCCACGGCCAAGGCCGCCATCGAAGGGCTGACCCGGGCGCTGGCCGTCGAGTACGGCCCGCAGGGCATCCGGGCCAACGCGGTCGCCCTCGGCTCGGTGACCACCGAGCGGCACGAGGCGTTCCTCGCCGACCAGGAAGCGGTGGAGGTGGAGCGGATCGAGGCGGAGTTGGCCCGGCTGCACCCGGTGGGCCGGGTCGGCCAGCCGCAGGACGTGGCGGCCGCGGTGGCCTATCTACTGTCACCGGCGGCCAGCTTCGTCAACGGCGTCACCCTGCCGGTCGACGGCGGGCGCTCCGTCCTCGGCCTCGACCCGGAATCGCACTGACAGCCGGAGCGGCTACCCGCGGGGTGGTGCGGTGGCATGGTTGGCTCTCTGGACCTCGGCGGGGATCAAGCTCCTAGCACAACCCGGGCATGATCAGGGCGTTGTCCACAGGCTCCGGGTTGTCCACAGCGGAGGCCTTCGCGACCCACGGGACCCCGCCTCGCCGTCCTAGCCTCGCGCCGTGTCCAACGACGAGGAGACAGCGGTCCGGGAGCGACTGTGGCGGCTGATGCCGGGCGCGGCCGTGCACGGTTCGGAGGTACCGCCGATGCCCGTGCCCGGCCCGCTTTCGGCCGGTCCGCTCCCAGGCGGCCCGGTGCAGCCGGTCGTCCCGGGTTCGCCGTCCCCGCTGGAGTCGCCGACCGTGCTCCTGCCCGTCCGCTCCGCCGACACCGGCCGGGAACCGCCCTCGCCCACCTCACCCCGGCCCGTCCGCTCCGCCGGGCCAGGTCCGGTGGAGCCGGAGCCGGCCCGCGACGCGGACGAGATGTCACCGGCGTCCCGGTTGCCGGGGCCGGGGGCGTTCGACCCGGGCCGGCGAGGTGTCCGGGCGCTGGCGGTCATCGCGGTCCTGGTGGTGCTCGGTGCCGCTGGCTGGACCTGGCGGTCTCGGCCGCAGGTCGAGCCGGTCGCCGCCGTGACCGGCGCGCCTGCCACGCCGGATCCGTCGGAAGTAGCGGGGGATGAGCCGGCCGACGCGGCGACCGGCGAGTTGGTGGTCGCCGTGGCGGGCAAGGTTCGCCGGCCCGGGCTGGTGCGACTTGCGGCCGGGGCACGCGTCGCCGACGCCGTCGACGCGGCCGGCGGGGCGTTGCCGGGGGTGGACGTGGCGATGCTCAACCCGGCCCGCAAGGTCACCGACGGCGAGTTGATCCTGGTCGGCGTACCGGCACCGACTCCGGCGGCTGGGGCACCGCCGGGCGCGGGCCCGGTTGCGGGTGCCGATCCCGGCACGGGTGGGCGGGTCAACCTCAACACCGCCACAGCGGCGCAGCTCGAAACGCTGCCCGGGGTGGGGCCGGTGCTCGCCCAGCGGATCATCGAGCATCGCGACCGGCACGGCGGCTTCCGTTCCGTCAGCGACCTGCGCCAGGTCAACGGCATCGGCGACGCGCGGTACGAGCAGCTCAAAGACCTGGTGACGGTGTGACGGCGGACCGGGCACCCGCATCCCGGCCGGCGCGGATGGTGGCCGGGCTGGTCCGGGCCGGCAGGACAGCCGCGTCGGCGGTGGTCGGGGCGGTCCGGGCCGACGGGACACCCACGTCCGAGCGGCCGAGGACGGTAGCCGGGGCGGAGCGGGCCGGCGGTGCCACGATCGGGGCGGCCGGGGCGATCGCCGGGTTGGGCAGTGGGGAAGCGCCGGATCTCCGGCTGGCCGGGCTGGCCGTGGCCGCCTGGCTCACCGCGTTGGCCGGGCTGCACCTCAGCGCCGGGCGGACGCTGCTGGTCGCCGCCGTCGCGGCGGGCCTCGCCGGGCTGGCGGCACTGCACCTGCTCGGGGTCGCCGGCCGCCCCGGAGCGGTTGCGCGCCGCTACGGCTGGATCGCGGTGGCGGTGCTGATCGGCGTGGTGTGTGGCGGCGCCACGACCTCGGCCCGGCTGGCCGTACGCGACGCCGAGCCGCTGCGCGCCCTGGTCGACGAACGGGCCCGGGTCACCGCCGAGCTGGTCGTCCGGGACGACCCCCGGCCGGTACGCGGCGGCATCGTGGGCCGTCCACCCACCCTGCTGGTGCGGGCCAAGCTGGTGACCGTCACCGGCCCGGCGGGGCAGCGGGTCACCGCGCCGGCCCGCGTGCTGGTGCTGGCCAGTGACCCGGCCTGGCGGGGGCTGCTGCCCGGGCAACGGTTCACTGCCGAGGGGCGGCTGGCCGAACCGCGCGGCGGCGACCTGACCGGTGCCGTGCTTCTCGCCGTCGGCCCGCCCGACCGGCACGGGGCGCCGTCGGCCCTGCAACGGGCCGCCGGCCGGCTCCGGGCCGGCCTGCAACAGGCCTGCGCGCCGCTGCCCGACGAGCCGGGCGGCCTGCTGCCCGGACTGGTGGTCGGGGACACCAGCCGGCTGCCCGACACGGTGGAGGAGGACTTCCGGGCCACCGGAATGACACATTTGAACGCCGTGTCCGGCTCCAACGTCGCGATCATCGTGGGGGCGGTGTTGCTGGTGGCCCGCTGGGCGCGCGCCGGTCCCGCACTGGCCGCCACGCTGTGCGGGCTGGCCCTGGTGGGCTTCGTCATCCTGGTCCGGCCGTCACCGAGCGTGGTTCGCGCCGCCACCATGGGCGCGATCGGGCTCGCCGCCCTGGCCGCCGGCCGGCCCCGGGCGGCGGTGCCGGCGCTTGCCGCCGCCGTGGCAGTGCTGGTGCTGGTCGACCCCGACCTGGCCGGCGACGCCGGCTTCGCGCTGTCCGTGCTGGCCACCGGCGGCCTGCTGCTGCTTGCCCCGAGCTGGCGGGACGGCCTGCGCCGGCGGGGCGTACCGCCGGGTGCGGCCGAGGCACTGGCGGTGCCGGCCGCCGCGCAGCTGGCCTGTTCGCCGGTGATCGCCGGCCTGTCGGGCACCGTCAGTCTGGTCGCGGTGCCAGCGAACCTCCTCGTGGTGCCGGCGATCGCCCCGGCCACGGTGCTCGGCGTGGTGGCCGCGACGGTGTCGCCGATCTGGCCGTACGGTGCCGAGCTGACTGCCTGGCTGGCGCACTGGCCGGCCTGGTGGCTGGTGCTGGTCGCCCGGTACGGGGCCCGCCTGCCGGCGGGCAACCTGCCCTGGCCCGGCGGGGTGTCCGGGGCGCTGCTGCTGGCGGCGCTGACCGTGGTCCTGCTGGTCGCCGCCCGGCGGCCCGTGGTGCGCCGGCTGGTGGCGGTGCTCACCGTCGCGGTGATGCTCGGCACCGTGCCGGTGCGGGTGGTCGCCCCGGGGTGGCCGCCGAAGGGCTGGGTGATCGCCGTCTGCGCCGTCGGTCAGGGTGACACCGTGGTGTTGCCGGTGGCGGCCGGGCGGGCGGTCGTGGTCGACACCGGCCCGGATCCGGCGGCGGCGGACGCGTGCCTGCGCCGGCTCGATGTACGCCAGGTGCCGCTACTGGTGATCAGCCACTTCCACGTGGACCACACCGGCGGCGTGGCGGGGGTCCTCCGGGGGCGGCGGGTGGACACGGTGCTGACCCCGCAGTGGCCGGAACCGGCGATCGGGCGGGACCTGGTACACACCGCCGCCGCCACCCACGGCACCCCGGTGGTGGCCGCCCCGGCCGGGTGGCGGTACCGGGCCGGCACGGCCGATCTCGTCGTCCTCGGCCCGCCGTACCCGATGCGCGGGACGAGGTCGGACCCGAACAACAACTCGTTGGTACTGCTCGCCACGGTGGCCGGGGTGCGGATCCTGCTCACCGGCGACGCCGAGACCGAGGAGCAGCAGGCGCTGCGGGAACACCTGCCGCCGCACGGGCTGCGGGCCGACGTGCTGAAGGTCGCCCACCACGGCAGCGCGTACCAGGATCCGGCCTTTCTGGACGCGATCCGCCCGGCGGTCGCCCTGGTGCCGGTGGGTGCGGGCAACACCTACGGCCATCCCAACGAGGCGGTGCTGGCCCGCCTGTCCCGGGGCGGGGCGCGGGTGCTGCGTACCGACATCGACGGGGACATCGCGGTGGTGTTGGGGCCGTCCGGCCTGGCAGTGGTGTCGGGTGGCGTCGACCTGAGCCGGGCCAAGCCGTGAATCAACCGCGAACCGGACGTCGGCAGACGCTTCGCTGCCCAGCTTGAGGTAGAAGCTGACCCGACTGGCCCTGAGCTGGGCTAAGCCACGAATCGATTCCGATTCATCGAGAAAGGCGGCTAATTGGATATATGTCTGGATTTGCGCTGAGTGCGGGGTCTGCCGGCACAGTGCGGACGACCGGGCTGGACCGGGCCGTCGAGCGTGCGAGTATGGGCGGCGTGACCGCCGCCAATGCCGCTCCTATTGTGCTCGTTCTCGGCGACGAGGAGTTGCTCGCCACGCGTGCGGTGACCGAAACCGTTGCCGCCGCCCGGGCCGCCGACCCCGCTGCCGACGTGCGGGAGTACCAGGCCGGCGCGCTCACCGTCGGCGAGATCGACGAGATGCTCAGCCCCTCACTGTTCGGGGGCCGCCGGGTGCTGGTGCTCCGGTCGGGTCAGGACGCGCGTAAGGACCTGGTCGCCGCCCTGCTGGCGTACGCGAAGAATCCCGACCCCGAGGTGCAGCTCGTCGTGCAGCACCTCGGCGCGGCCAAGGGCAAGGCGTTCGCCGACGGGCTGAAGGCCGCCGGCGCCCAGGTCCTGCCCGCCGTCAAGCTCAAGGGGCACCGGGACCGGGTGGCCTTCGTCCGTGACGAGTTCCGCCGAGCCGGCGGGCGGTGCACCGACGACGCCGCCGAGGCGCTGATCGCGGCGGTCGGCAACGACCTGCGGGAGCTCGCGGCGGCCTGCTCCCAGCTGATCGCCGACACCGACGGCAGGATCGGCGCCGACACGGTGGCCCGCTACTACCGGGGCCGGGTGGAGGTGAGCGGCTTCACCGTGGCCGACGCCACGATGGTCGGTGACCTGCCGGGGGCCCTGGAGGCGCTGCGCTGGGCCCTGCACGTGGGGGTGGACCCGGTGCCGATCGCCGACGCCCTAGCCGACGGCATTCGCACCGTCGCCCGGGTCGCCTCGGCCGGCCGGGGCAGCCCCTACCAACTGGCCAGCAGCCTGGGCATGCCGCCGTGGAAGGTCGAACGGGCCCAGCGGCAGGCACGCGGCTGGACGCCCGACGGGCTGGTCGCCGCCATGCAGGCTGCGGCCGAGTGCAACGCGGCGGTCAAGGGCGGATCCGACGACCGGGCGTACGCGCTGGAGAAAGCCGTCTTCTCGGTGGCCGCCGCGCGGCGGGGCGGCGCCAGGTGAGCGGAGCCCTCCGTGGCTCGTGGGCCACGATCCCGGCCGAGGAGGAGCGGTACCGTCCGCTCTACGCCCGGGTGCTCGGCCTGCGTTTCGTCAACCCGGGTGGGGTGCTCTGCTTTCTGTTCTTCGAGGGGGCGATCGCGTTGGCCGCCCTGCTCGCGCTCGCCGAACTGGTGAGCTGGTGGGCGGTACTGGTGCTGCCCGCGGCGGTGGCCGTCATGGTCAAGCTCAACGACCTGGTGGCCGCCGTGGTGATCCGCGCGGCTGCGGCCGTACCCGAGCAGGAACGCGACCGCTTCCGGCGGCAGATGGAACCGGTCGTCGGGCGGGCCCGGGTCGACTGGCTGCCGCACAGCGTGCCCGGTGTGGTGGTCAGCGCGGATCCGGTGAAAGGCGAACAGTCGGCAGCAGTGGATCCGGCACCGCCGGCCGGGCTTCCCGACACCCCGGCAGCCGCGCCGCAAGCGGGCACCACCGAACCAGGGTCGTGATCGACATACCCTGGGATGCACCCGGCCGGCGAAGGCCTCCGGGGTGGTGACGTGCGAAAGCCCCGAGGCGGTGCCCCGGGGCTTTCAGTCAGATCTGGTTCGCCGAGTCAGGCGGCAAGCGACGCGGCGCGCTTGGCGATCGCCGACTTGCGGTTCGCGGCCTGGTTGGCGTGGATGACGCCCTTGCTGGCCGCCTTGTCCAGCTTGCGCGACGCGTCCTGCATGAAGGTGGTGGCCTTCTCGACGTCACCGGCCTCCGCGGCCTCGTGGAACTTGCGGATGGCGGTCTTCAGCGACGACTTGACCGACTTGTTACGCAGCCGGCGCTTCTCGTTCTGCCGGTTGCGCTTGATCTGGGACTTGATGTTCGCCACGCGACAGCCTCGTCTTGATAGCTCGGGTTGGTCAGCTTGTGCGCGCGACGAGCATGCGTCATCGCTGCGCGAAAAGCCAGGTTACCAGGTCGGCCCGGACAGGCCAAAACGGCACCGTGGGGCGTCAGGTCCAGCCCTGGCGGCGGGCCAGCCAGCTGAGCGCCTGCTCGCCGGTCCACCGCTGGTGCGCCGGCAGGTGGGCCGACGCGGTCGGCGGCGCGGACGCCGCCGCGGTGAGGTGGTAGCCGGCCAGGGCGGCCAGCGTCACGTCCAGCGCGTCCGGGGGTGCGCCGGCGGCAGCCGGGTGCGCGGCGAAAGAGGCAGCGACGTCCAGCCCGCTGGCGTACCCGGTGATCAGCAGGCCGGCCAGGTCGAACCAGGCCGGCCCGTGGCAGAGCCACGTCCAGTCGCAGAACCAGGCCGTACCGGCCCGGTCGATCAGGACGTTGTCCACCCGCAGGTCGCCGTGGGTCAGCCCGGGTGCCCCGGCGGCGTACCCGGGCAGGCGGGACTCCAGCGCGACCAGCTCGGCGAGCCGTCCCCGGGCCGGGGCGGGCAGCGGCGGCGGCGGTTCCCGGCCGGCGGCCACCTCGCCCCACCAGAGGATGTCGTCGCGGGCCAGGTCCGCGAGCCGGGGCAGGCCCAGGGCGACCAGTTCGGCCGGCGAATCGGCGAGCGCGGCGGTGACGTCGGCGTACCCGGTGAGGGTGGCGGTCAGCTCGGCCTGGTCCCAGGGCAGCCGGGGGGTGTGGCCGTCGACCGGGTCCAGGCAGAGTGCGTACCAGCCCGCCTCCCACAGCGTCCAGCGCAGGCGCGGCACCGGTAGCCCGGCAGGCAACCGGGTGAGGACCGCCGCCTCCCGGGCGTACCAGTCGACCAGGTGTGGTTGCTCGGCGTGGCCGGCGGCCTTGACGAACGCGCTGCCCCCGTCGGCGGTGCGCAGCACCGCGGCGAACCCCCGGGTGAAACCAGCGCCGGCGCCGCGGGCGGAGACCACCGGGGCGCCGAGCCGCGCCGCCACCGCGGCCCGCACGGCCGGCGGCAGCGACTCCCAGGCCGGCCGCTCGGCGGTCGCGTGGTACGCCACGGGCGGTGGGGACGGAAGGTTCACCCGACCATGCTGCCCGGTGTCGTACCGCCGGGCGATACTCCGGCGGTGTTGACGACTGAAGCGTCTCGGGCGGATCCGACGATCTCCGCCGGTTCGCGGCCGGTTGTGCCGCGCCCCGCCGACCGGGGCGGCGTCTGCCAGACTCCCAGGCCATGAGGACCGACGACTTCTGGCAGTTGATCGACCGCGCCCGGTCGGGTGGGGGAGAGCCGGACGCCATCGCCACCCGGGCCGTCGCGCTGCTCGCTGCCCGCGATCCGGAGGAGATCGTCGGTTACGCCCGCCACCAGCAGCGGGTGCTCTCCGCCTCCTACCGCGTCGACCTCTGGGGCGCCGCGTACCTGATCAACGGTGGTGCCTCCGACGACGGCTTCGAGTACTTTCGTGGCTGGCTGATGACTCAGGGGCGGGAGGTGTTCGCCCGCGCGGTCGCCGACCCGGATTCGCTGGCCGAGCTGCCTCAGGTCCGGGCCGCCTCGCTCAGCGGCGAGGAATTCGAGTGCGAGGACATGCTGGCCGTGCCGTGGGACGCGTACCGCAAGGCGACCGCGACCGATCTCCCGGCGGACCGCCAGGCGGTGCCGGCGCCCGATCTGAACGACTTCTGGGACTTCGACGACTCCGACGAGGCCCGGCGCCGGCTGCCCCGGCTCGCCGCCCTCTTCGTCGAGCCGCCGCAGGAGTGAGCGGCGGGGGTTCGCCCGCGCGGTGGTTGCCCGCCGTGGACGTGGGAGCATAGAGGGGGCCGGCATGCGCCGGCCTGCTCACGTCAGCCGACCAGAACGGACCGCTGTGCCACCGACGCTCGATCCCGGCGCGAACGCTCCTGGTGCCACCGACCCGGCGCGGATCAGGAACTTCTGCATCATCGCCCACATCGACCACGGAAAGTCGACCCTGGCTGACCGGATGTTGCAGCTCACCGGCGTGGTCGACCCGCGGCAGATGCGCGCGCAGTACCTCGACCGGATGGACATCGAGCGCGAGCGCGGCATCACCATCAAGAGCCAGGCCGTCCGGATGCCGTGGACCATCCGGGAGGGCGAGCGGACCGGCGAGCAGGCCGTGCTCAACATGATCGACACCCCTGGCCACGTCGACTTCACCTACGAGGTGTCCCGCTCGCTGGCCGCCTGCGAGGGCGCCATCCTGCTGGTCGACGCGGCCCAGGGCATCGAGGCGCAGACGCTGGCCAACCTGTACCTGGCACTCGAGAACGACCTGCACATCATCCCGGTGCTCAACAAGATCGACCTGCCGGCCGCCCAGCCGGAGAAGTACGCCGAGGAGCTGGCCCACCTGATCGGCGGTGACCCGGCGGACTGCATCAGGGTCTCCGGCAAGACCGGCGAGGGCGTGCCGTACCTGCTCGACGAGATCGTCCGGCAGTTCGTCCCGCCGGTCGGTGACGCCGTCGCCCCGGCCCGGGCGATGATCTTCGACTCGGTGTACGACGTATACCGGGGCGTGGTCACCTACGTCCGGGTCATCGACGGGCGGATCGGTGCCCGGGACCGGATCAAGATGATGTCCACCGGCGCGACCCACGAGCTGCTGGAGATCGGGGTCATCTCGCCGGAGATGGTGAAGGCCGACGCGCTCGGCGTCGGCGAGGTCGGCTACCTGATCACCGGGGTGAAGGACGTCCGCCAGTCCCGGGTCGGTGACACCGTCACCATCAACGGGCGCCCGGCGGCCGAGCCGCTCGGCGGCTACAAGGACCCGAAGCCGATGGTCTACTCCGGCCTGTACCCGATAGACGGGTCTGACTACCCGGCGCTGCGCGACGCGCTGGACAAGCTCAAGCTCAACGACGCCGCGCTGACCTACGAGCCGGAGACCTCCGGCGCGCTGGGCTTCGGGTTCCGCTGCGGCTTCCTCGGCCTGCTGCACCTGGAGATCATCGGGGAGCGGCTGGAGCGGGAGTTCAACCTCGACCTGATCTCGACCGCACCGAACGTGGTCTACCGGGCCATCCAGGAGGACGGCGAGGAGATCGTGGTCACCAACCCGAGCGAGTACCCGACCGGCAAGATCGCCGAGGTGTACGAGCCGACGGTCCGGGCCACCGTGCTGACCCCGAACGACTATGTCGGTGCGGTGATGGAGCTGTGCCAGGGGCGCCGGGGCAGCCTGCTCGGCATGGACTACCTCTCCGCCGACCGGGTGGAGCTGCGCTACACACTGCCCCTCGCCGAGATCATCTTCGACTTCTTCGACCAGCTGAAGAGCCGGACCAAGGGCTACGCCTCGCTGGACTACGAGCCCTCCGGCGAGCAGGCGTCCGACCTGGTGAAGGTCGACATCCTGCTGCACGGCGAGCCGGTGGACGCGTTCAGCGCCATCGTGCACAAGGACAAGGCGTACAACTACGGCACCACGATCGCCGCGAAGCTGCGCAACCTGATCCCGCGCCAGCAGTTCGAGGTGCCGATCCAGGCCGCCATCGGCAGTCGGGTCATCGCCCGGGAGACCATCCGGGCGATCCGCAAGGACGTGCTCGCCAAGTGCTACGGCGGTGACATCAGCCGCAAGCGCAAGCTGCTGGAGAAGCAGAAGGAGGGCAAGAAGCGGATGAAGATGGTAGGCCGAGTGGAGGTCCCGCAGGAGGCCTTCATCGCCGCGCTCTCCACCGACTCCGGCGACGGCAAGCCCGCCGGGAAGAAGTGACCGCCGGCCCGCGTCGGGCCGGCGGCCGGTACGCGCGACGACGCGCGGAAATTGGTGTGCCATCGACGGGCGACATGTCCGGTCGGTTTGGGAATTCGGTGCCGAGGGAACTGGATCGGCACGACAGGAACCCTGCCGACTGACATCTTCTCGTTAAGGAGAGCGACCATGGAGCTCACCGTCTGGGGCATCATCACCGCGCTGTTCGTGGGTCTGATCGTCGGCGCGCTGGGCCGCCTGGTGGTCCCGGGTCGGCAGGACATGCCGATCTGGCTGCACATGCTGATCGGTGTCGGCGCGGCGCTGCTGGGCACCGTGCTCGCCCGGGCGATCGGCATCGCCACGGTGACCGCCGGCATCGACTGGGCCGAACTCGCGGTGCAGGTCGCGCTGGCCGCGATCGCGGTGGCCCTGGTCGCCGGCGTTGGCGGTCGTCGACGCGGTATCACCCACCGGTAACCCCACACACGCCTCGCGGGCGCTCGGCCATCGGCCGGGCGCCCGCCGGCGTGTCAGCGTCCTTTCCGGACCCGTCGGGTATGGACAACCCCGGGGCGACGTCCTGTCTCCCGCGTGATGTTTCAGGTCCGGTGCGGCTCCCTGGGGTGGAAGGGCGGTTTGGGATCTTGTCGGGTCGGGAACTAGGGCGGTCACGACAGGAACGCCACATAACGTGGAACGTCTTTTGTGAAGGAGAGCGACCATGGAGCTCACCGTCTGGGGCATCATCACCGCGCTGTTCGTGGGTCTGATCGTCGGCGCGCTGGGCCGCCTGGTGGTGCCGGGCCGGCAGCCCATGCCGATCTGGCTGCACATGCTGATCGGTGTCGGCGCCGCGCTGCTCGGCACGGTGATCGCCCGGGCGTCCGGCTTCGCGGAGACCGCCGGCATCGACTGGCGGGAGTTGTTGGTTCAGGTCCTGCTGGCCGCCGTCGCGGTCGCGCTGGTCTCCGGTGTGGGCCGCCGTCGCGGAGTCAGTCACCGGTAACAGCCGAGTCTCGTGAGGCGTCCGACCGTCGAGGTCGGGCGCCTTACGTATGCGTACGCCCCGGTTTGCGGATGGTGGGTCCGGCCGGCAGCCCGCGCCCTGCGGTACGTTCGGTCCCCGCCCACTGTCGTAAAGGAATTCTTCGTACTAGGGTGCGATACGGAAGGTTAATGCCAGGCGGCGGGAGGGAGAAGTGGCGTGAACAGGTGGAAACGGCTGGCCCCGGTCACCGCCGTCGTGGCCACGACCGCGATGGTGCTGGCCGGCTGCGGCGGCTCGGACGACGACGCGGCCGACACCAGCAAGCTCACGGTCTGGATGATGGGCGAGGGCGGCGACGCGCAGACCGCGTTCCTCGACGCCGTGGAGACCGAGTTCCGGCTCAAGCATCCCGACACCGACGTGGTCGTGCAGTACATCCCCTGGCTGGAAGCGCCGACGAAGTTCCAGGCCGCGCTCGCCGGTGGCGAGGGGCCGGACATCACCGAGTTGGGCAACACCGAGACCCAGGGCTGGGCGGCGCAGGAGGCCCTGGCGGACGTCACCGACCGGATGACCGACTGGACCGACGGCCGGGACATCCTGCCCGACCTGGTCCGCAACGCCCAGCTCGACGGCCGGCAGTACGGCGTGCCGTGGTACGCCGGCGTGCGGGGCATCTACTACCGCACCGACTGGTTCGCCGAGGCCGGCGTCCAGCCGCCGAAGACCTGGGACGACCTGGTCTCGGCGGCCAAGGCGGTGCAGGCCAAGAAGCCCGGGACGTACGGCATCGCCCTGCCCGGCAACTCGGAGCTGCCGTTCTACTCCTTCCTCTGGGGTGCCGGCGCGGAGATCGCCACCAAGGAGGGGGACGCCTGGAAGTCCGGCTACACCTCGCCGCAGGCCCGCGAGGCGGTCAAGTACTGGACCGACCTGGTGACCGTGCACAAGGTCGCCCCGCCCGCCGCGGCCGGCTGGAACGAGATCGACGCGCGTACCCAGTTCGCCACCGGCAAGGCGGCGATGGCGTTCGCCGGCAGCTGGCAGCAGGGCGCGATCGCCAAGGACAATCCCGAGATCGAGAAGGTCTGGGGCACCTTCCCCATCCCCGGCCCGGACGGGCAGCCGGCACCCGCCTTCGCCGGCGGCTCCGACCTTGCGATCTGGCGCGACAGCCAGCGCCAGGACCTGGCCTGGGACTACCTCACCGTGCTGGTGAACAAGAAGAACGCGCAGCGGTTCGCCGACAGTCTCGGCTTCTTCCCGGTCTACTCCGACCTGGTCGGCGGCAGCGGGTACGCGGATGACAAGATCATGGCGGCGTTCGCAACGACCATGCAGAACACCAGACTCACGCCGCTCACCCCGAAGTGGGTGGAGGTCAGCCGGACGAAGACGGTGACCCAGGCGATGAACAGCTCGGTCATGAAGGGTCAGAAGACGGTCGAACAGGCCACCGCCGACGCGGCCGCGGAGATGGAAAGCATCCTCAACGCCAAGTGACCACGCTGACCGAGGTGCCGGAGACGGCCGCCGCGCGGGAGACCCCCGCGCGGCGGCGTCGCCGGGTGGACCGGTTGCCCTATCTGCTGTTGCTGCCCTGCCTGGTGGTCATCGGGGTGCTGCTGCTCTGGCCGCTGGGCCAGGTGGTGGTGATGTCGTTCCACCGGCTGGACAGCGTCCGCCAGCTGCGCGGCGACCGGGAGTGGCCGTGGGTGGGGCTGGGCAACTACGGCCAGATCCTCGGTGATCCGTTCTTCTGGACCGTGCTGCGCAACACGGTCGTGTTCGCCGCGGCCAACGTGGCGCTGACGATGATCCTGGGCACCCTGGTCGGGCTGCTGCTCAACCGGCTCGGCCGCCGGATGGCGGCGTTCGTGGCCAGTTGCGTGATGCTCGCCTGGGCCACCCCCGCACTGACCGGCACCATCGTCTGGAAATGGATCTTCGACGACACCAGCGGGCTGGTCACCTGGGCGTTCAACGCCCTGCCGGACGGGCTCTCCCAGGCCATCTTCGGTCGCAGCGACTGGACCGGCTACGGCTGGTTCAACTCGCCGCTGCTGTTCTTCGCCATCCTCACCCTGGTGGTGGTCTGGCACTCGTTCCCGTTCGTGGCGGTCAGCGTGCTGGCCGGGTTGAAGAGCGTACCGAGCGAGCTGCACGAGGCGGCCCGGGTCGACGGGGCCGGGCCGTGGCGGGTGTTCTGGGGGGTCACCGTCCCGCTGCTGCGGCCGGTCTTCGGCATCCTGGTGGTGCTCTCCACCATCTGGGACTTCAAGGTCTTCACCCAGTACTACGTGCTGGCCGGCGGCACCCAGGACCGGCCCACCTTCATGCTTTCCGTCTACTCGTACGCCGAGGCGTTCTCGCCCCCGCCCAAGTACGGGCTCGGCTCGGCGATCGCGGTGATCCTGACCCTGATCCTGCTGGTCGTCACCGGAATGTATGTGCGGATGGTGCTCCGACAGGAGGAGGACGCGTGACGGCCGGCCCAGCAGCCGCCACCGGACGCCGTCCGGCGGGATTCGAGCGCCGTCCACCCGGCGGTGGCCGGCGGCGCAGAGGTGCCCGGCGCCTCGCCCTGAACGGCGCGGGTCTGCTGGTGGCGCTGTTCGCGGCCTTTCCGGTCTACTGGATGATCACCACCTCGCTGAAGCCGAGCGGGGAGATCTTCGCCAGCACGCCACGGCCGCTGCCGGCCGAACCGACGCTGGAGCACTACCGCCAGATCCTCACCGGGAACCTGATCCCCGGGGTGACCTTCACCGACTTCTTCCTCAACAGCGCGCTGGTGGCGGTGGCCACGGTGCTGCTGAGCGGGCTGGTCGCCCTGCTGGCCGCGACCGCCGTGGCCCGGTTCCGGTTCAGGCTCCGGACCAGCTTTTTGATCATGCTGCTGGTGGTGCAGATGATCCCGCTGGAGGCGCTGGTCATCCCGCTGTTCCTGATGATCCAGCGGCTCGGCCTGTACAACACCCTGCCCAGCCTGATCCTCACCTACCTCGGCTTCTCGCTGCCGTTCGCGGTCTGGATGCTGCGCGGTTTCGTGGCGGCCGTGCCGAAGGAGTTGGAGGAGGCCGCCGCCATCGACGGGGCCAGCCGGGCCCAGATCTTCCGCCGGATCCTGTTCCCGCTGGTGGCCCCGGGCCTCGTGGCGACCAGCATCTTCTCCTTCATCACCGCGTGGAACGAGCTGATCTTCGCGCTGACGTTCATCAACCGCCAGGACCGCTACACCCTGCCGGTGGCGATGACCTTCTTCTTCGGCCGGGACGACACGGCCTGGGGGCCGGTGATGGCCGCCTCCACGCTGTTCACCCTGCCGGTGATTGTCTTCTTCCTGCTGGTGCAGCGACGGATGGTCGCCGGCCTCGTCGCCGGCGCCGTCAAGGGCTGAGCCGCGCGGAAGCCCCGGGCTTCACCGCCCGGGGCTTTCGGCGAGATGTCCGGCCCCGCTCGCGGGGCCCGACCCGGCGTCATGGGAGCAAGCGGGCTCCGGCCTGGGCGACGATCTCCTGGAGCGCCGCGACGTGGCCGTCGAAGGCCCGGCGGCCGTCCCGGCTGAGCCGCACCGAGGTACGCGGGCGCTTGCCCACGAAACTCTTGCTCACCTCCAGGTAGCCCGCCTGTTCCAGGGTGGCGAGCTGCTTGGACAGCGCCGAGTCGGACATGCCGAGCTGCTCGCGCAGGTAGCGGAACTCCGCCCACTCGGTGGCGGCCAGCAGGCTGACCAGGGACAGCCGGGTCGGCGCGTGGATCAGTTCGTCGAACCGAGGTGCGGTCACCGGCCACCGCCGATCGGCCGGCCGGCCATCATGTCGCGCAGGTGCCGCATCACCCAGGGGCCGGTGGCGGTCATCGCGACGGCGGTGACGGTCGTGCCGAGGGTTGCCGGCCAACCGAACCCCGCCGACTCGGCCGCGTACCCGGTGCCGAGGCCGAGTGCCAACGTGACGAACACGTGGCCGGCGATGACCGCGCCGCCGCGTACGCCGATGAGACTGGTGCGCACCTGGGCCCGATGGCGCATCAGCACCCGGCCCACGACGGCGGTCAGGCCGACCACGAACGCGACGGTGCCGACCGCGAGCAGCCACGGCCGGCCGGTCTCGACGGCGGCGGTGAAGGCGACCATGAGGCCGCCCACGGTCGGCCAGAAGGTGTTCGGGACGAGTGTGGCGTCGACGGCCTGAGCCTGCCGGGCGCGGATCTCGGCGAGCGCGTCGGCGGCGGCCGAGGGGGAGACGGCGGGTGGTTCGGACATGGCCCCTCCTTGCCGAATCGGTTAGTACTTTCCGATAGGGAAAGTAAAGCGCACACTTTCCTGCTTGGCAAGTACTTTCCATCGCGGGCGCGCGCTGCCCGGCCGGCCGACCGCGGGCTGGCGGACCGGGAACGACGACGGCCCCCTGTCCCGCCGGGACAGGGGGCCGTCGTGCACCGGCTCAGCGGAGCCAGGGGATGTTGCGGTTGAGCTGGCCGCGCTCCTTCAGTTCCTTGCGCAGCGGGATCTCGTCGTCGATGTAGCCGTCCCAGTTGATGCCCCAGTAGTTCGCGGTGTGGGTGCCCTCACCGCAGAGCTGGCGCTGCACCGGCGTGCGGTTGGTCCACCACTCGCCGTCCTTGTCGATGTGCAGCTCGTCCAGCGGGCGGATCCACCGGTACGTGTAGCCGACAAAGAGCATCTTGCGGGTGATCGTCGACAGGTTGGTCGACCGCGAGTGCCACTGGCGGCGGTCGAAGATGAACGCGTCGCCCGGGTTGGCGGTGATCTCGACGGTGCCCTCCGGGTCCGGGTTGTGCACCGTGGTGTCCGCCGGGCGCGGCAGCGAGTTCCACAGGTGGCTGCCCGGGATCACCTTGGTCGCGCCGCGGCCGGTCTCCGACAGGTCGGAAAGCACGTAGGCGACCTTCAGCGAGAACATCGGCCGGGGCAGGTTCGGGTCCATCGTCTCCGGGTCGGAGTTCTGCCGGTACCCGTCCTGGTGCCAACCCCAGTACGGCTTCTCCGGCTCCAGCGCCGGCGGGGTGACGTCCAGGTGGTTGTGGTGGCTGTAGAGGTTCCACCCGGCCAGCCCCCACATGTAGGGGAAGGCGATCGGGTGGGTGAGCAGGTCGCCGAAGAGCTCGTCCCGGTCAAGGAAGCCCAGCAGGTGCAGGGTGCCGTCCTTGGTGGTCTTGCCCTTGGCCTTCTCCTCCTCGTACACCCGGTCGACCGCGGCCTCGAGCGCGGCCCGGTGGTCCTCGGTCAGGACGTTGCGCAGCAGGAGAAAGCCCTGCTCATGGAACTCCTTGCGGTCGACGTCACTGATCGGTTCGTAGCCGGTGCGGTCGCCGTAGTCGAATGCCACGTCGTACCCCTCCCCAAGAGGTGAAACCATCTTTTGGCACAGGCCGCCGATGGTAACGCGCGGACGCCGGGTCCGGGAGACGCCCGACGGTCGATCCCACAGGGATGGCGACCGAGGGCGGTGGTACGACTACTGGCAGTTGCGCAGCGTGGCGCAGCGGGGGTTTTTGGGGCTAATTGCCGGATTTTGCGGTGACTGCGGGTAAAAGATATCGGGGGTCATTCACAGGTCCGCGTGGATTTCGACGACCACCTCGTTGTCATTTCTCTCGCGGTCGGCCAACCGCTTCCAGGTGCCGTTTCGATCGGTCCACTCCATGCCGCCGAAGCGCACCTTCTTCACCCCGTGGTCGTTCGCGTGGGAGACCAGCCAGTGCGCGTACCGCCAGCCGGCGCGTTCGTCCGCGGCGCTCACCGTCAGGCCGGTCAGGGCGCCGTCGCGGTTCACCCGGGTGCCGACCACGTCCAGTGCCTTCGTCTGCCCCGCCGCCGAAGCCGAGTCCGTCAGGCCCCAGTCGAGCGTCAGGCCCCGGGTCAGTGCGGCGGCCGCGGCCGCCCCCCGCATCGCCGGGTCATCAGCCACCGTGCAGGCGACCGCGCCGGTGGCCTCGCCGAGCAAGGCCCGGGTGAGCACCGCGGAGTCGTCCGCCCACTTCTCGTACGCCTCGGGGAAGGCCGACCGCTGGACCTTCTGCGCCGCGTCGGTGACCCGCATGTCCTCCCAGCCGCGCACCTTCTTGAGTGCGGCGTAGAACTTGTCGGCCGCGTACCGCGGGTCGCGGATCTCGGTCGGGGTGCCCCAGCCCTGGCTCGGGCGCTGCTGGAACAGGCCGACCGAGTCGCGGTCGCCGCCGGCCAGGTTGCGCAGGCCGGACTCCTGGTAGGCGGTGGCCAGCGCCACCACCACGGCCCGCTCGGGCATCCCGTGCTGGACGCCGATGGCCGCGATCGTCGCCGCGTTGGCCATCTGGTGGGCGTTCAGGGACACCTCGCCGTCGGCCTGCACGGTGCATTTCCGGTTGGCCAACGGCAGGCGCAGCCCCTCTCCGACCTGGCGCATGCCGAGCACGACCCCGATCACGGCGACCAGCACGAGGACCACGAAACCCGCCACGACTCCCCGACGCACTCACACCTCCCGTTCGAACGTCCGCCAAGCGTACGTCCCCCATCGGCCCGTTCGGGTCGTCCGACCGGTTCCACCCGCCGCGCGACACCCGCGCCGACCGGGGGGTTCCCCGTCCCGGCTGCTACTCACCTGTCGAGCTCGGCCACCCAGCGGGGCGGGCGCTTCTCACGGAACGCGGTGACCCCCTCGACGCCGTCGCCGGACAGGAAGTAGCGGGTGGAGACCGCGGCCAGCTCGGCCAGCTCGGCACGCAGGTCGGTGGCGGCCGGCCGGCGGAGCAGCTCCTTCGCGCCGGCCAGCGCCGACGGGGCACCGCGTACCAGCGAGTCCCGGTACCGGTCCACCGCGGCGTCCAGGTCGTCGGCCGGCACCGCGGCGGTTACCAGGCCGATCTCCGCCGCGCGCCGGCCGTCGAAGGTGTCGCCGGTCAGGTACAGCTCGGCCGCCGCCCGGGGGTGCAACCGGGGCAGCACGGTCGCCGAGATCACCGCCGGGATCACCCCGATCCGGACCTCGGTGAAGGCGAAGGTCGCCTCGGCGGCGCAGACCGCCAGGTCGGCCGCCGCGATCAGGCCCAACCCGCCGGCCCGGGCCGGGCCGCCGACCTTCGCCAGCACCGGCTTCGGGCACTCCCAGACCGCCGCGAGCACGTCACCCAGCATCCCGGCGGGCACCGTCCCGCTGGCGTACGCCGCCGCCGTCTCCTTCAGGTCCGCTCCGGAGCAGAAGACCGGTCCGGTGTGGTCGAGCACGATCACCCGGACCGTGTCGTCGGCGACCGCGGCGGCCAGCCCGGCCAGCAGCTCGGTCATCAGCGGCGTGGAGAGCGCGTTGCGGTTGTGCGGGCTGTCCAGGGTGAGGGTGGTCACCCCGCGGGCGGTGGCGACCCGGACGAGCGCGTCGGGAGAGGTCATGTGAGGGCACACTAGTGGCCATGCCCGGCGTCCTTCCAGCAGGCGAACCCGTCCCCGCCGACGGGGCGCTGCCCGCGTCCGCCCGCCCGGCCGTGGGCGACCACGGCTTCGGGGTGTACGTGCACGTGCCCTTCTGCGCCAGCCGCTGCGGCTACTGCGACTTCAATACGTACACCGCCGACGAACTGGGCGGCGGCGTGGGCCGGGAGGGCTACGCCGACACCGTGCTGGCCGAACTGGCGCTCGCCGCGCGGGTGCTGGGTGAGGCTCCGCCGCCCCGGGTGGACACGGTCTTCGTCGGCGGCGGCACCCCCACCCTGCTGCCCGCCGACGACCTGGCCCGGATCCTCGACGCCATCGACCGGACCTGGGGGCTGGCCGGCGACGCGGAGGTGACCACCGAGGCGAATCCGGAGTCGGTCACCCCCACCTCGCTGAAGGAGCTGCGGGCGGCCGGCTACACCCGGATCTCGCTGGGCATGCAGTCGGCCGCCCCGGGTGTGCTCGCCGTGCTCGACCGCCGGCACAACGCCGGCCGGGCCACGGCCGCCGCACTGGAGGCTCGCGACGCCGGGTTCGACCACGTCAACCTCGACCTGATCTACGGCACGCCGGGGGAGCGGGCCGAGGACTTCGCGGCCTCGCTGGACCAGGTCGTGGCGGCGGGCGTGGACCACGTCAGCGCGTACGCCCTGATCGTCGAGGACGGCACCCGGCTGGCTGCCCGGATGCGTCGC
>NZ_JBFBAO010000085.1:0-20254 GCF_040682255.1 Micromonospora sp. NPDC051296
ACGACCGCCTGGTCACACCACCCCAACCACGCCACCGCTTGACATCCAAGCACCTGGGATGTCTTTGCTCTGCTTCAACCGACGCAACAGTCACTACCTGTGCCTGCCGCTGCGGCGCGGCACGACGACGGCCCGGCGGGTTGGTGCTGGTCAGCTGCTAGTGCGTGGGTTGAGGTAGAGCAAAGCCTGAGCGGGGGTACCGGCGGCGAGCCCGACGCGGGCCCGCGCGGCAACGCAGGGTTACGGTCACACAGGGTCGCGGCTGGCCGCTCACTCGATCCGGGATGAGCGTGCCGATCCGCCGTCTCCCCGACGCGGGAGACGGCGGATCGCGCCGCCGATGGCCGTCAGCAGGTGCCGAGCATGGTGTTGAGCGCCGACTTTTCAGCGCTGTCGACGGTGAGGCCGTAGTACCACTTCACCTGGATCCAGGCTCGTGCGTAGGTGCAGTGGAACGAGGCCACCGGGGGCTTCCACCTGGCCGGGTCCTTGTCGCCCTTGGACGAGTTGATGCTGCCGGTGACCGCCCACAGCTCAGGTCCACCGAGGTCGTTGGCATAGGTCTGGCGCCGGGCGGTGGTCCAGGACCAGGCCCCGGACCGCCACGCTTCGGCGAGCGGAACCACGTGGTCGATGCTGATCTCGGCGGGGTTCGTGCGGGTCACGCCGTCGTACGGGCTGTACCAGGACCCAGAGGTCGGGTAGCAGCTGGCGTCGACGACGACGTTGGTGCCGTCGCGCTTGAGGACCTGTTCCCGGGTGTTGCAGGTGCCGGTGATGGTGATCCAGTGCGGGAACAGGTCACGGTTGTAGCTGGACTGGTGGGACTCGGCCGCCACGGTCAGCGAGTTGAGCCGGCTCACCGCCGTGCTGTACGAGGGGATGTTGGGTGGGGTGGCGTGGGCCGGCGTGGGGACCACGAGGACGGACAGGACCACGGCGACCACCGTGGCGAGGGCGGCCTTACGTGCGCGAGCCAACTCGACGACTCCTGACTGTCACCTGCCACGGCGGGTGGGGGAGCCCGGCTGAGGACATGGCAGGGACAGGCAGATTGTCGCAGACATTGCGATCAATAAATCCGTCCCGGCGGGAAGACGCCGTGAACGCCACGTTAAGACCGACGGCGGGGAGCAGCTACCCCTGCCGGATCGCCTCGCCAGCGATCTCGATGCGCACGTTCTTGCCGACCAGGACACCACCGCTGTCCAGCGCCACGTTCCAGACCAGACCGTAGTCCTCCCGGTCGATCTCCGCCGTCGCGCTGAACCCGAAGATGTCCTGCCCGTACGGGTCGCGTCGGGCACCGCCGAACTCGACCTGGAGGTCGACCGTACGGGTGACCCCCTTGACGGTCAGCTCGCCGGTGAGCACGAACCGCGCGGTCACCGGGCTCGCCTCCGGGGTTGGCTCCGTCGAGACCGCCCGGCGGCCGAGCCGGTGGTTCTTCAGCTTCGCCCAGAAGAAGATCGGATCGGTCTTCTCCAGCAACGCGATCCCGGTACTGCGGTACTCGAGGGTGGGAAACTGCTCCACGTCGAGGAAATCGGCGCTGCGCAGGTGGGTGTCCCGATCGGCGTTCGCCGTGTCGAGACTGTCCGCTCTAATGGTCACCGCGATCGATGACTCGAGTGGATCCTCGGCGACGAGGATGTGCGCGTTCGCTTCCCGGAATTCGCCTCGAACCGGGCTCACCATCATGTGCCGGGCGACGAACCCGATTCGCTTGTGGGCCGCGTCAAGCTCGTAGCTGCCGGGGGCGGGAATGGACATGCCATCCCAGATCCGTGTGGAAGCGGTCATCGTTCGCTACTCTCTCCCCCGACTTGCTCAACACCGTCCACGGCCCACCACCTGCTGCCCTGGCCGCTGGCATCGGGGAGCCGGACGATCATCCGCAGCCCAGCATAGGGAGATCAACGGCGCTTCCGCCCGCACCAGCAAGGCATGTGGGCCGTGAGGACAATCACTATCGCTGAACAAGTTCGATATCCACCGGGGATCAATTGGGAATCCACCCGCAAATGGTGTACGAAGTCGATCACCGCACAAGAGCAAAATAGTTCACGCAGAGGGATCCACTCGATGACCGAAGGCGGGATGCTCGGCCCGTCGTGTGGCCGAGCACCCCGCCATCTCTCGATCCAGGACTACTTGGCGGCCTTGATCGGCTGAGTCTCCTTCGACCGGGCGACGCCCGGGACGGTGTTCGGGCGGGTTGCCGTCACCTGCACGGACAGGCGGTGGCCGACGTCGGCGACCTGGGGTGCGTACTGCCGTCCGGTAGCACCGGCGATCGGTACCCCGTCGCGCAGCCACTGGTATTCGAACGTGAGGCCACGCTGGTTCCATTCTCCTGGGGTGGCCGAGAGAACCTTGCCGACCTTGGCTGCCCCGTCGATCTCAGGGCGGTCCTTGGCGACGGGTGCCGACGCCAACGCCGGTACCTGGAGGGTGCCCTCGGCGCTGGTGTTGCCCGCGACGTCGGTGGCGCGATAGCGGATGGTGTGTGCCGCAGCGTTCCGGGCCAGCGGCGACAGGTAGGGCTGCCAGGGGCCGTCGTCCACCTGGTACTCGGTCCGGGCCACCCCGGAGTCGGTGTCGCTGCTGCTGATGGTGACGGTCCGATCGGTCACGGTCGCCTCGACGGTCGGCGCGACCAGGTCGACCTTGACGGTCAGTGACCAGGGGTCGCTCCACCACAGATTGACGCCCTGCGCCCGGTAGTCGATGCGGTGGGTACCGGCCGGTAGCGTGACCGGTTCCCGGTACGGGAACCAGGCGCCGCCGTCGATCTGGTAGTCGACCAGCCGCACGGCCGGTCCGGCGGTGAGGGTCAGGGCCGCGCCGACGCCGTGCCAGCCGTCCGCGCCCGGCTTGGAGACGGTGGCCTGCGGTTGGCCGCCTTCGTAGCGCAGCGGCGCGACGCTGGTCAAGGTGGGGATCACCGGCCGGATCGTGCCGTCCGCGTTGAAGTGGAGCCGGTCGATGGTGGTTTCCCGGTGGGTGCCGTCGCCGCCCGGGATCGCGAAGCGGTGGTAGGCGATGTACCAGTCATCGGTGCCGGGGACCTGGAGGATGGAGTGGTGCCCGGTGCCGAGGATGCCCTGGCTGGGGTCCTTCGTGAGGATCTCGCCCCGGTTGGTGAACGGCCCGAGCGGGCTGGTGCCGACGCCGTAGCCGACGCGATAATTCTCGCTGCGGGTGTCGTCGATGGACCAGGACAGGTAGTAGCTGCCGTTCCGCTTGTTCATGAACAGGCCCTCACGGAAGCCGGTGAGGTTGGTGAACCGCACCCGTCTGGTCACGTCGTAGGAGATCATGTCGTCGTTGAGCGGCACGGCGTAGGCGTTGCCGTTGCCCCAGTAGAGGTAGCTGGTGCCGTCGTCGTCGGTGAAGACCGCGGGGTCGATCTGCTGTGCCCCGTTGTAGTCGGCCTTGTCCACCAGCGGCTTGCCGAGCGGGTCGACGAACGGTCCGAGCGGCGAGTCGGACACGGCGACCCCGATGTTCTGCGCGGCCGAGAAGTAGAAGTAGTACCTCCCGTTCTTCTCGATGGCCGCGGGGGCCCACGCGTTGGTGCCGGCCCAGGAGACGTCCGGCCCGAGATCGAGGATCGTGCCGTGCTCGGTCCAGTCGACCAGATTTCGGCTCGACCACACCTTGAACGTCGAGCTGCCCCAGTTCGGGTGGCCGTCGGTGGTGGCGTAGATGTAGTAGGTCTCGCCGAACCGCACGATGTTCGGGTCGGCGTTGAATCCCGGCAGGACCGGGGAGCGCATCTCGACGGCCCGTACGGTCCACTCGCGGGTCGCGCCGGACTGGCTGGTGACGGTCAGCTTGACCGGCGACGAATAGTCCCGTGGACCGGCCGGCGTGCTGGTGGAGGTCGGCGCGACCTGGTAGGCCGGGTCGAGGTTGCGCAGGTCGGTGCCCGGCTTGACCGGGAGGGTGATGGTGCTGGTCGCCGAGTCGATCAGGGCGGCGACCTTCAGGCTGTCGAGCTGCACACCGGTGACGCTGGTCCCGTTGGCGCCGAGCCCGGCCACTTCGGCGTCGGTGAGCGCCCGACTGTAGATCGAGAAGTCCCGGACTCGGCCCTTGAGGTGCCGGTCGGCGGTGTAGAGGGAGCGGCCGATGTAGTTGGCCGTGGTACGGCCGTTGCCGATATCGCCGGGACGGTTGACCACGCCGGTCCTCTCGGCCACCCGAATTCCGTCCAGGTAGATCCGGGCGGTGCCGGTGGCGTCGAGCGTGTAGGTCAGTGTCTTCCAGACCCCGCGCGGCACGGCGCTGGCGCTGCCGGCGGTCTCCTCACCGGTCCAGTTCCTCAGGCTGATCGAGGTCCGGTAGTTGTTCCCGGTGGTGAAGAGGTAGCCGTTGCCCGCACCGCCGGCGTCGGTGTTCCCCAAACCCCAGATGAAGTACGGCGTGGCCTGGTCCGCGGCGATGTTCACGTCCAGCGAGACGGTGATCTCGGTGAGCCCGGACATCATGTTGTCGGGCAGCCGGACGTGGCCGTTGCCGCCGCCGAGGGACAGCGAGCTGTCGCTCCAGTTGGCGTCCCCGGACAGCGTTGCGTGGTAGCCGTTGCCGGAGTCGTCGGTGACGGTGGTGCCCGTGCTCTGGTTGAGCGGGTAGTGGGCGACCAGGCCCTGTTCGGTGCGCTTCACCGGAGGCGGCGCGTCGAGCAGGGCGTCGAGTTCCCGCTGGGTGACCGGGATGACCGTGCCGTGACGGGGGCTGGCGGGCAGGTTGTACGCCGCCGGCACGCGCCAGTTCGGATTGTCGAGGTCGTTGGTGCCGAGCGGGATGTAGCCGCGTCCGCCGTACTCGTCGACGAACAGGTAGTACGCCGAGCCTGAGGTGTCGCCCGGGTTCGCCTTGAACACGGTCGGCCCCTCGACGGCGGAGGTGCCGGCCTTGCGGCCGATGCACGCGTCGACCGGGGACCAGGAGGGCTTGCCCGGCAGGTCGACGGCGGTCAGCGAGGAGGACTTCTCCTGGATGATGTCCGAGCAGCCGGTGCCGCCGCCGCCCTCGTCCTTGGTGAAGCGGTGGTAGGTGTCGCCGGCTTTGATGACCGTCGAGTCGATGCGGGACCCGCCCGGGTCCTGCCAGATCGTCGGCTCGCTGAAGGTGACGAAGTCGCGGGTGGTGGCGGCCAGCATCCGGTTGTACGTGTTGCCGGTGTGGTTCGGGTCGTCAGCGGCGTACAGCTTCGAGGCCCAGAACACGAGGTACTCGCCGCGGGCATCGTCCCAGTACGCCTCCGGTGCCCAGGTGTTGCCGGCGGTCGGCGGCGAGACCAGAACGTGCCGCTGCTCGGACCAGTTCACCAGGTCGGTCGACTCCCAGACCTCCAGGTACCGGCTACCTTGACGCTGGGCGACATCCCAGTTGCCGTTGCGACCGATGGAGAGGTCGGTGGCGATCAGATAGAAGCGGTCGCCCTCCGGGGACCGGATGAGGAACGGGTCACGCAGCCCCAGCGTGCCGTGGGTCGACTCCAGTTTCGGCTGGCCGCCGTTGACCTCGGTCCAGCGCAGGGCGTTGTTGCCACGACTGGCTGCGAAGTAGATCTTCTCCCCGGCGATCGAGTTCCCGGTGAAGTAGCTGAACGCGTATCCGGCGTACGGCTCGGGGGCGGGCAGCTCGCGGACGGTCAGCTCGATGGCCCGCTCGGCGGTCGCCGTGCCGACGGTGGCGGTGGCGGTCACCGTCACGCGCACGTCGCCGGTGCCGTGTGCCGGCCGGTGCACGACACCGTCCGGGGCGACGATCGCGGGCTGGCTGGACCGCCAGGCGACGGTGGCCCCGTGCAGGCCGGTGCGGGGCAGGGTGAGGTTGCCCCGCACGTCGCCGGTGTGGACCAGGGTGAGCGCCGCCGCTGCCGCTTCGGCCCGGCCCTGATCCGACTCGTTGGGCAGCACGGTGGCGGTGAACGTCCGGGTGTCGCTCACGGCGCTTCGGGTGAGCGTGGCCGTCAAGGTCACCTGGGCCGGGCCGGTGGCCGAGGCGGGGCGGGTCACCGTGCCGGTCGGGCTGATCGTCGCCGGGTCGCTGGAGGACCAGGCGATGGTGGAGCCGTACGCGCCGACGGTGGGCAGGGTCAGGTTGCCGGTCACCCTGGACAGGTCGCCCAGGTCGAGCGCGCCGGTGTCGGCGGCCACCCGCGTGGTGTCCGGCAACGCGATCGTCGCCACCTCTTCGGGGCTGAGCGCCCGGTCGTAGATCCGGAAGTTCAGCACCCTGCCCTTGAGGAACCGGTCGCTGGCGTAGTTCGACCTGCCGAGGTTGTTGTTGGTCGTCGTGCCGTTGCCGACGGCACTGGGCAGCACGGTGACGGCGGTGTTGCGGGCGACCTGCACGCCGTCCTCGTAGAGGGTGCCGGTGGTGCCGGTCTGGGTGTAGGTGACGGACTTCCACACGCCGCGGGCCAGGTTCGCGCCCTTGCTGGTCACCCGCTCACCGGACCAGTTGGTCGTGGTGATCCCGGCGCGGAACGCGTCACCGCTGGTGAACAGGTAGCCGGTCCCCGCCGACGAGGTCGCCGGGTTGCCCAGACCCCAGATGAAGTACGGGGTCTGCTGCGTGGCGTCGACGTAGACGTCGACCGAGACGGTGATGGACGACAACCCGGTCATCAGGTTGTTCGGCAGCTTCACGTGGTCGTCGACGCCGTCGAGCTGGAGGCCGTGCTGGCCGGTCCACGTGCCGCCGCCGTTGACGGTGCCGTGGTTGCCGTTGCCGGAGCTGTCGATCGCGGTGCTGCCGGTCGTCTGGGTCAGGTCGTAGCGGACCAGCAGGCCGTCGGTGACGTCGGCCGCGGCGGCCGTGGCCGTGCCGGGCAGGAGTCCGGCTACCAGCGCCAGCAGCGTGCCGGCGACGAGCAGACGGGTGGCTGAGCGCGGTGGAGTGGGGGTGGCTGGTGGTCGTCGGCGCGCGCGGTGCAGCGGTGACATGACATTCCTCTTTCGAGAATGTTAACGTTCACAACGATGAATCTTGTCCGCGTTGGACGCGCAGTGTCAAGAGCACCCAACACGGAACCCCTGCCTGAAGTCGGTCTTCAGCAAAGACCACTCCAGACAGGGGTTCCGCGCCGATCCACCTGATCTGTCAGGACGACCGCGGCCTGGGCAGGGATCACCGTTCCTTCACGCCGGGAGTCGGCGCCACCGTACTGCTTGCCGGTCTTCGGATCGACCACCACTGCCTGCACCGAGCCGATGTCGGCGCCGGTGCTCACGGTGTAGCCCAGCGCACGTAGCGCGCTGACGGTCTGGTCCGGGAAGCCGTTCTCCAGCGACACCGAACTTGCCGTGCTGGTCACCGAGACGCGGGGCGCGTCGATCGCATCCTGGATCGTCATCTTGTGGTCGATGAGATTGAGGGCGACGTTGAACACCGAGTTGATGATCGTGGCACCGCCGGGCGAGCCGAAGGCAACCAGCGGCCTGCCGTCGGGCGTGAGGATCATCGTCGGCGTCATGCTGCTCCGCGGCCGCTTGTTCGGCTGCACGTCGTTGTACCCGGGCTCGCCGGTGTACGGATTGACGGTCGGCGTGAGGTTGAAGTCGGTCAGTTCATTGTTCAGCAGGAAGCCGAAGTTGCGGAACGATCCGCCGGTGCCGGGGTAGCCGGCGAAGACACCGATCCCGTGCCCCGACTCGATCGTGTTGGTGTAGGACACCATGTTGCCCCACTTGTCCACGACCGAGAAGTGCGTGGTCGTCTCGCCCGGCCCGGTGACCGGCTCGGCCGTCGGCACCAGCGTGCCGGCCTCCACCTCCGGATCCTCGAACGGGCGCGGGTCTCCCGGGGACGGGTTCGGCGTGATCCGCTCGCCCGCCACGATCGCCGCCCCACGGACAGCGACGTACTCCGGATGCAGCAGCCCCTTGCCCGGCACCGGCACGAAGTCGCTGTCGGCCATCCAGATCGACCGGTCCGCGAACGCGAGCCGCATCGCGTCGACCATGACGTTCACCGTCTTCGGTGACCCGAAGCCGAAGCCCTGGCTCTCGTCCCCGATCGGCAGACGCTCGAGCATCTTCAGCATCTGGGAGATGGTCAAGCCGCCCGACGACGGAGCCGACATCAACCTGATCTTGTGTCCGCGATACGTGGCTTCCGTCGGCACCCGCAGCGTCGCCTGGTAGTTCTCGAGATCGGCGAAGGTCATGCTGCCGCCCTTGCCGTTCGGCGCCTGCGGCCGGTTGAACTTCTGGCCCTCGACGATGCCCTTGGCGATGTCGCAGCCCTGCTCCGGCAGGTACCTGTAGAAGCAGTCGGCACCGTTGGCGGCGATCAGGCGAAACGTCTCGGCAAGGGGCTTGTTCTGCACCAGCGAGCCGACCACCGGTGCCACGCCGCCCGGGCAGAAGTACGCCTCGGCCTCCGGCGAGTTGCGCGCGCGGCTGCTGCAACTGGCATCCGAGTACCGCAGGGTCGCGGCGAAGCCGTCGTCGGCCAGCTTGATGGCCGGTTGCAGCGTACGAGCGAGCGACAGCTTGCCGTAACGCTCCAGCGCCATCTCGGTACCGCGCACCATCCCCGGTACGCCGACCGCCACACCCTGGAGCGAGGCGTTCGGCACGCCCACGAACATGTCCGGCGTCGCCCCGGCCGGGGCGCGTTCACGCGAGTCAATGGCCACGGTCTCACCGCTCGCGGCCAGATGGATCATCATGAAGCCGCCGCCACCGATGCCAGCCGATTGCGGCTCGACCACGTTCAGGGCGTACGCGATCGCCACCGCGGAGTCGATCGCGTTGCCACCGCTCTCGAGTATCTGTGCACCGGCTTCGGCGGCGTAGGGGTTGGCCACCGCCACGACGCCCTGGCGGAACGCCTTGCCCGACCACGGCGGCGGGTTGCCCTTCGCGTCCGGCGGCAGCGACACGCCGGACTGAATGCCCAACGACTGATCGTTGGTACTTGCCTGCGCGTTGGCGATTGAACCAGGGCCGGTGCCCGCCAGCAGTGTGGCTAGCAGCACGCATCCCAGGGCTCTCCGGGAATGAGTCATGTCCTTGCCTCCAAAACCCGCAACCACCGTGTGAGTCCACGGTGGTGTGTGATGGCTGGGCCGGAGGTGAGCGTATGCACATGCATCGTCATCGACGGGTGTCGTGAACCTGGACTTTGACCAACTCTTGAGGCAGGTGAGGATCAAGCTAGGCGGTGACGTGGGCGACGCGGACGAACCGGACAGGTCCGCTGCCGTCGTTGCGGTAGCCGTATTCGCGGTCGGTGGCGAGCCGCGCCGACGCACCGGCGTCGAGGACGGTGTCGTCGTGACCTTCGGCGATCAGGGTCAGGACGCCGCTGATGACCAGGAACAACTCTTCGCTGCCGGGTGGGTCCGGCTCGGCCTGGTAGGAGTCCCCGGGTACGAGGGTCCAGTCCCACAGCGCCGCCGAGGGGCGCAGCGTGCTCGCGGCCGACAGCACCGCGTGACTTCCGGCAGTTGAGGACCAGATGCCGGTAGCGGTGCCAGGGGCGTTGACGACCAGCGTGCCGGGCCGGGTCTGCCGGGCCAGCGACGCGAAGTCGGTGCCGAGGGCGTGGGCGACCTTGGCGACGGTGACCAGGCTGGGGTTGGCCTCGCCGAGCTCGATGTGGCTGAGCATCCGCACGCTCACCCCGGAGGCGTCGGCCAGTTGCTGCATCGTCATGCCGGCCTCCTGACGGCGCCGGCGCACCTCCTGGCCGACCCGCTCGACGAACGGGTCGCTCCAGCCGGCCCTGGTCTCCATCGGCACCTCCGCACTCAGCCCTGGTGGCAGGCGACCCGTCCACCAGGAGCCCGGTCGCGACATGCAGCATATTGCACGAGACCAACGATCTGCACTATGTTGCATACGCACAGGCTCGACCGTCAGGAGACCGACTTGACCTCCATCGCATCCGCCGCCAGCGCGACAGCCGGGTTCGACGTCGCTGCGCTGAGAGCGCAGTTCCCGTCCCTGGCCTCCGGCATTGCGCACTTCGACGGTCCGGGCGGCACGCAGACGCCGCAGCCGGTCGCCGACGCGATCGCCGCCACCATCACCAGCCCGCTGTCCAACCGCGGCGCGGGCGCGGTGTCGGAGGCCAACGCCGACGCCGCGGTCACCGCGTTCCGGCAGGCCTACGCCGACCTGCTCGGCGTCCCCGCCCGCGGGATCGTCCACGGCCGCAGCGCCACGCAGCTGACCTTCGACTTCGCTCGGGCGATCTCCCGGCAGTGGTGCCCGGGTGACGAGGTCGTCGTGACCAGGCTCGACCACGACGCCAACATCCGGCCCTGGGTGATCGCCGCCGAGAACGCCGGTGCGGTCGTACGCTGGATCGACCTCGATCCCGCCACCGCCGAGCTCGACCCTGCCTCCGTCGAGGCCGCTGTCACCGAGCGGACGCGGCTGGTCGCGGTCACCGCCGCGTCCAACCTGCTCGGCACGAAGCCTGCGCTGCGGGCGATCGCCGACGCCGCGCACGCCGTCGGCGCGCTGGTCCACGTCGACGGCGTGCACTACACCGCGCATCAGTTCGTCGACGTCCCCGCCCTCGGTGCTGACCTGTACGTCTGCTCCCCGTACAAGTTCCTCGGCCCACACTGCGGCGTCCTGGCCGCCGACCCCGACCTACTCGAGACCCTGGAGCCGGACAAGCTGCTGCCCTCCACCAACACCGTCCCCGAACGCTTCGAACTCGGCACCCTGCCCTACGAGACCCTCGCCGGCGCCACCGCTGCCGTCGACTTCCTCGCCGGCATCGCCCCTGGCTCCGGCGGAGCCACGGACGGCGGCACCTCGCGGCGGGAGCGGCTGCGCGCCTCCCTGCACGCCGTCGACGAGCACGAGACGCGCCTTCGTCGCCGGCTCGAAGACGGACTCGCGGCGCTGGGCGCCGACGTCGTGGTCCACTCCCGGGCCGCCGACCGCACCCCGACCCTGCTGATCACCCTGCCCGGCCGCAAGACATGGGACGCCTACCATTTCCTCCTCGGCCGTGACGTCCTCGCCCCCGCCGGATCCTTCTACGCGTACGAGCCGTTCCGCCGCCTCGGTCTGGACGACGAGCACGCGCTCCGGCTCGGTCTGGCCCCCTACAGCGACGACACCGACATCACCCGCGCCCTCGACGGCTTGGCGGCCTTCCTCGCCCGGTGACCGGGGAGCGCAGGGTGACCGGCGGGCCGATGTCGTTCATTTCGGGAAGTGGTTCCAGCCAGGCCAGGTGCCCGTCGGCGACGGCGACGGTCCGACTTCCCGCGGCGTCGGTCGCGGTCAGTCCGACGCCAGGTCGGCCCGAGGGCGCGATGAGCTGCTCGTCTTCCAGCGCGAGATGCAGCATCGGACCGTGCACTCCGAACGAGGCGACGGCGGCGTCGAAGGCCGGGCGGTCTTCAGCGGGCACGTGAATCCGGGTCGCGGTGTGCACGACGAGTCGCGGTAGTCCTGGTGGGAGGGTCGCCGCGACCTTGGGGCCGATCTCGATGGCATTGCCGCGCAGCACCCTTGGCGGGTCGGCCGCCACGACGTCCATCGCCGCTTGCAACTGCGCCGCCTGGTGCGAGTTCTCCGGCCAGACGAGCGCGCGCAGCCACGCCCGGTCGTCGTCATCGGTGAGGTCGGGAGGAGCGAGGTCGACGCCGACGACGTCGGCAACCTCCGGCAGCTCGTCCAGGTCGGGCAGGAGGCCCGCTTCGGGAACCTCGACGTGGATGTGCACCGGCGAGGTCGGGTCGCCGAAGGCGGCACCGCCCACCGTTAAGGCGTATCGATCGGCACGCAGATTCAGGCCCGCGCTGCAACCCACCTCGACCACGCAGACGGGTGCCGACGTCACCCGGCGCAGCAGCGCGAGACCGAGCCGTATCACCACGGCGCGCTGCACCTGATTGGTCTGCACCAGACGCGTGCTGAGTATCGACGTGATCTGCGCCGAGTACACGTCGCAGAATCGCATGAAGGCGCGGCCGGTGTTTCGGTCGAACGGGCGTGCGGAGTCACCCACGACCGACGGGTAGTACTCGGCCAGTGCGTCGGGCTCGCCGCGCAACAGCAGGTAGTGGACGGCGCCGAAGAGCGCGAACGTCGGCTGCTGCCCATGCCGGGTTCGGGCCGCCAGTCCGAGCAACGCCTCGTCGTTCGCAACGACCGTGAGCAACTGACGGTACAGCGGCGAACTGTCGAAACCACGCGCCGCGCGGAACGCCTCTGCCACGGTCTCGATGTCACGCACGATCCGACAGTAGCGGGATCGCCGAGTTGCGCGGTGGAACCCGCCACGACGGGCCGTAGTCTCAGTCAATGACTTGACCGACGATGTTGGGGGTTCGCCATGGGGGGTCGGGCAGCGGCATTGGTGATCGGCCTTGCGTTGGCGGTAGGCGGCTGCGCGGGTGCCGCACCGGCCGGCGACGGTGGCGCGGAGCCGCAACGTTCCTCCGGGCCGCCCAATGTGCACCCGCGCTGGGAGTCATGCGACGCCGCCACGTCGGAGACGGAAATCGACCTCACCGGCAGCCAGGAGGCGCTCACGCTGCCGTTGATGGACGAGGGATTCCAGCCGGTGGCGGCCGTCGTCTGCCGGGTCGTACCGCAGCGGCGGCCCAGCGGCGGCGAGGATCTGGTCGCGGTGGAGGAGCGGGCGGACGACGTGGCCGCGCTGGTCGTGGCACTACGGCTGCCGGACGAGAGGTCGACGGAGGGCATTTGCACGATGGAGTTGCCGTTCGTACCGTGGCTGGCGCTGCTGGATGCGCAGGGCCGTTGGGTCCGCCCCGGGGTGCCGATCGACGTCTGCGGGAAGCCACGCCAGGAGTTCCGCGCGGCGTACGACCGGCTGCCGGCCGAGCGCGTCACCACCCGGGTACTGCGGGAAATCGAGTCCGACGAGGCCGTCGCCAGCGGGTGCAGCCAGCGGTGGGCGGACATGGTGTGGGTGACCGGCCAGTTCGGGGGTGACCAGGGCACCACGCCAGGCGTCCTGGCCGCCGACGACGCGGACATCCGCGTCTGCATCTACCAGGTTCCCGAGAGCGAGCAGGGCGGCGGAAAGCCCGCCGGCGACTTCCGGTCAGGCGGCGAACTCGCCGCCGGGAGGTGGACGGCGGTCAAGCGGGAACTGACCGCCGCCGGCCCGGCCGCCGCCTGCCGTACGCCGGCCAGCCGCTTCGCCGTGTTGCACCTGCCCACCGGCTTCGTCTACGTGGAGGCCGACGGCTGCCGGCGGGCGCTTATCGAGACCACCGCCGGCCCTGGTTCGCTCCGGCAGGGCACGACCAAACTGACGTCCCTGCTCTTCGACCAGTGACAGCCGGCCAGCGTCGTTGACGTCAGGTGGCGAGGCGGGTGATCGCGGCGACCGACCGGTCCACGTCCGCCTCGGTCGTGGTGGCGTTCGACACCGAGATCCGCATGAGTCGGCGTCCACGCCAGGTCGTGCCGCCCGCCCAGCAGGTGCCGTCCGTCTGCACCGCTGCCACCACCCGGTCGGTGCGCGCATCGTCACCGAAGCCCACCAGCACCTGGTTGAGGACCACCTCGTTCACCACCTCGAACCCGGCCGAGGTCAGCCCGTCGGCGAACCGGCGGGCCAGCGCACAGCAGCGGTCCACCAGTGCCGCCACCCCGTCGCGGCCCAGTTCCCGCAATCCGGCCCAGGCAGCGAACCCACGGGCCCGGCGGGACGACTCGGCGGTCAGGTCGGACCCCACCGGTGCGCCGCCTGAACCGACCAGGTACGCGGCAGCGTAGGACATCGCCGCGCCATGCACGTCGGGCCGGGAACAGAACGCGAAGGCCGAGTCGTACGGAAGGTTCAGCCATTTGTGGCCGTCACAGGCCCACGAGTCCGCCAGCTCCAGTCCGTCCACGAGGTGACGGGTGGCGGGGCTTGCCGCCGCCCACAGACCAAATGCTCCGTCCACATGCGCCCACCCACCGTGTCGGTGGACCAGCTCGCACGCCTCCCGCAGCTGATCGCAGGCACCCGTGTTCACGTTGCCGGCTTGAAGGCAGACGATGGTGGGGCCGGCGCTGCCGGCTCGCAGCACGTCCCGCAGCGCCCCGAGGTCGATGGCGCCGTTCGGCCCGGCGGGCACCGGTTCCATCACGTCGGTCCCGAGGCCGAGCAGACGCAGCGACCGGTCGATGGTCGCGTGCCGTTCCTCTCCGCCGATCACCCGGATCGGCGGCGCACCGAGTAGCCCGCGTCGTTCCACGTCCCAACCCGCGTCCGCCAGCACCTGATGCCGGCCGGCGGCGAGCCCGACGGTGTTGGCCGCCTGGCAGCCTGTGACGAAACCGACCGATGCCGACGCCGGGATCCCCAGCAGTTCCTTCAGCCAGCTGCCAGCGGCCGCCTCGGCTGCGATGGCAGCCGGCGACGTGACGGCGTTGTGCCCGATCTGGTCCCAGCCGGCGGCGAGCATGTCAGCCGCGGTTGCCGCCGGCAGTGCGCCGCCGACCACGAACCCGAAGTATCGCGGCCCGGCGTTCGCGACCAGGCCGGGCTCGGCCGCGCTGACCAGGTCCGCGAGCACCTGCTCTGGTGGGGTGGGCGCGGAGGGCAACGGGCCGCCGAACGCCTCGGCCAACACGTCCGGGTCGACCGACGTGCCGACGGGCCGGTCCGGCAACGACCGCCGGTAGGCGGCCGCATGGTCAGCGGCCAGCCGGAACAGACGACTCAGTCCCTCCATCAACGCATCTTATGGCCGGAATGCCGTCGGCCGCGATCTTGACCACGGCCAGGGCGAACGGGTGACGGCCCCTCGTGCGGGAGGTGCCTCATTCCCTCACCGGGCCCAGCGTGGGACGGCGCTCGTCACCCGCGCCGGGTTTCCTGCCGGATGGGCGGCGAAGGGCCTCGTCGACCGGTTCCTAACCGAACTCGCCGCGACGACAGCCGACGGCGAAGGCACGCAACACCGCACTCCGGGTAAGCCGGGGAGGGCAAACCGACTCTGGTGAACCCGCCGAGGATGAAAGGTAAGACCATGCGTGGTGCTGTCCTGCACGCCCCCGGCGACATCCGGGTGGAGGAGCGCGAGGAACCCAGGATCCTCCTACCGACCGATGCGATCATCCAACTGTCCGCGACCTGCATCTGCGGTTCCGACCTGTGGCCCTATCGCGGCATCGCGGCCGTCACGGGGCCCTCGCCGATGGGCCACGAGTACGTCGGCACGGTCCAGGAGGTCGGCAGTGAGGTCAACGACATCAGACCGGGCCAGTTCGTGATCGGCTCCTTCTTCGCCTCCGACAACACCTGCCCGATCTGCCAGGCGGGCTATCAGACCTCATGCCTTCATCGGGAACCCATCGGCGGGCTCGGCGCCCAGGCTGAGTACCTGCGCGTACCGCTGGCCGACGGCACCCTGGTCGCGACGCCGGACATCCCCGCGGACGACCTGATCCCGGGCCTGCTCGCTGCCTCCGACGTGCTCGGCACCGGCTGGTTCGGAGCCGTGGCCGCCGAGGTCGGCCCGGGCAAGACCGTCGCGGTCGTCGGGGATGGCGCGGTCGGTCTACTCGCCGTGCTCGCGGCCAAGCGGCTCGGCGCGGAACGGATCATCGCGATGAGCCGGCACGAGCCCCGCCAGAAACTCGCGGCCCACTACGGCGCGACCCATATCGTCACCGAACGCGGCGACGACGGTGTCACACGGATCAAGGACCTCACCGACGGGCTCGGCGCACACTCCGTCATCGAGGCGGTCGGCACCCAGGAGTCGATGATGCAGGCCATCCGCTCCACCCGCGCCGGGGGTCACCTCGGCTTCGTCGGAGTCGCCCACGACGTCCAACTACCCGGCGACGAGCTGTTCTTCTCCCACGTGCACCTGCACGGCGGCCCCGCACCCGTACGCCGCTATCTGCCCGAGTTGATCGACCTGATCTGGACGCGGCAGATCGACCCCGGCAAGGTCTTCGACCTCAGCCTGCCACTGGAGCAGGCCGCCGAGGGCTACCAGGCCATGGACGAGCGCCGGGCCATCAAGGTGCTGCTTCAGCCATAGGAAACCTCGTCGGCGGCGATGGTCTGCCACACACAGCTGGTGTCCACCGCGCCCGCCGGGTTGAGCAGCCACGAACGTTGCCTCGCCAGTGTGGGCGGAACCCCCCACTGACGAGGCAACGGTCATCGGATGGCGGCTTTCCGCCGATTACTTCGCGACCGTGATCGTCGCCTTACGGTAGTTGTTGCGGGTGTCGTTGTCAGACGGGTCGTAGTTCTGCTCGATGTTGCCCGCCGTGTCGACCGAGAACCAGTGGAACGTCGTCGTCTCGCTCACGTGGAACACCTGCCCCGGCTCCCGGAACTCGGTCGCCGCGTAGCGCGGCGAGTCGAAGGTGGGCCGGCTGCCGTCCGTCGTGTAGTAGATGGTGGCCGGCTCGCTCGACTCGAAGCGCACGTCCACCGGTCCGGGGTAGCTTCCCCCGCCGGGAACGAGCTGGGACGTCGGCTTCTTGTTGTCCTTGCCCCACTCCGCCGCGATCCGGAACATCTCCATGATCCCGTTGGCGTACTCCATCGTCTCGGCGTGGCCGCTGACGAGCTCGGGGTTGCCGACCCAGGCCGGCTGGAACGAGCCGCCCTGCCAGTTGCCCGTGGCCGGGTTGTAGACCGACCCGCCGACCTCCCAGCCGAAGGCGTAGATCCCGTAGGTGTGGTACATGTCCTCGCGCACGTTGCCCGCGGAGGAGTAGAGCACGTCCGACGAGCCGCCGACGTTCTCCGGCGTGACGACGGTCTCGCGGTGCGCCTTGACCTGCGACAGGATTCGGGCGGCCGACTGCCAGTAGAACAACTCGTCCCGCAGCGGCGGGCGCGGCGTGGTGATCCGCCCGTTCGCGATGTAGGCGCCGGGCTGCCAGAACAGCTGGCCGCCGTTGGAGTGCACCGACATCATGAACTTGATGTTCCGGTACTTCTCGACCAGCCAGACGACGTTCTTCGACTCCGGCTCGGACAGCTTCTCCGGGCCCTGGAAGGTGTCGCTGATGCAGCTGGTCGACCCGCCCGCGTAGCCGTCGTGAGCCGACCCGACCCGGTAGTTCCGGTTCAGGTCGACGCCCCAGGAGTTACGCCGGGCCGGATCCGCGTTGTCGTCCGGGCAGTGGTTCGTCAGGTTCCGGCGCTGCGAGGCGAAGTTGTAGAAGCTGTAGTTCGCCCCGTCGGGGTTGTTGGACAGGATGAGGAAGATGTCGGTGTTGTCGACGATCTTCTTCGTCTCGAAGTCGGTCTTGTAGTTGTGCACCAGACGCTCGGCCGTCTCCAGCGTGGTCGTCGCCGGCACCCACTCGCGGGCGTGGTCCTGCGCCTGGATCAGCACACCCGGGTTCCTGCCGTCGCGGTGCTTGCCGATCCGCAGGACCGGAATCGTGGCCGGGCCGCGCGGCACCTCACCTTCCGGCGCGCCCACGCGCTTCTGGTCGAGGAAGTCGGTCAGCGCGACGGGCGCCGCCGCCTGGACGATGCCGGTGCCCGTGTTGGTCCGGTACGGGTGGGCGCGGTCGATCAGGCCGCCGGACTGCGTCTTGAGTGCCGCCGCGACCTGCGCCGCGGTGCTCGCCAGCGCGCCGGACGCGTTCTTCGCGAGCAGAACCCGAACGGCAGTGCCGTTGACCTCGACCGCGAGCGGGAGGTCCGCCCCCGGCCGGTTCACGAACTCGACGGTGATGTCGTTGCCACCCTCGTGGCCCCACGCCGCCGAGCTGATCACAACCGCAGCCTGCCCGGTGCCGCCGATGGTGGCCTGCGCCTTACGCTGGTAGCCGTTCGTCTCGTACGGCAGGTAGACGATCTGGGCGATGCCCGGGTACTGGCGGGCGATCTCCTCGGCGCGGCTGTAGAGCTGCTGCGGGTGCTTGTAACCGTCGACGAAGTCCCACTTGTAGCCCGGGTTCGCGGTCAGCGGCGGTGCGCCGTCCTCAAGCCAGTTGGAGACGAAGCCGGTGGCGACGCCGCCGGTCGAGCTGGTGACCCGGATCTGGTTCGGACGGGTGTCGAGCTTGAACAGGTTCCGGTGGAACATGTACTGCCCGGAGTCGACGAACCGGCTCATTGTCCGGGTGAAGCCGAACGAGGTACCCGCGCCCAGGTCGTTCTCGAGTTGCATCGTGACGATCGGATTCGTCTGCTGCCCCGAGGTGGTCCGGGCCTCGACGTAGAGGAAACCCTGGCCCTTGGTGGTGAACCAGTCGGCGCGGGCGATCCGTACCGTCTGCTCGTGGCTGAACGACTGGGCGGCCTGCGCGCCGAGGGCTTCGATGCCGCCGTCGGCTTCTTCGCTCCAGGCGAAGCTCTCGTCGTCGCCGAGGATCTCGACGCCCATCGCCTCAAGTTCGGCGACCTGCTCGGCGTTGACGACCGCCTCGCCTTCGATGCCGTCCGGCACGCGCTTGAGGCCGTGCTCGATGTCGAAGCCGGCGGCGACGACCTCGTCCAGCATGTCAGCGCCGGTCAGCTGGATGCGTACCAGCTCCGGGTCGCCGGAATGGGTTCGTTCCGAGTCCGCTGCGGCTGTCGACGTCGCGGGCTCCGCGCCGGCGGGCGCCATGAGGACGCCGCCCACCAGGACGATGGGTAGCGCGAGAAGCGCGATGCGCAATTGTGTGCGTCGCACATTCCCTCCTTCTGCTTGTGGCTATGGTCAATGTGCTGGCCGGCTCGGATGCCGGGGTAGGCCGGTCCACGTGGGACGGTAGTCCCGGGTTCGCGCACGGTGAGCATGGGTACGACGACGGTCGCCGTCGTGAGAAGCTCGGGAGGGCCGTGAGCGAGTTGGTGCGGCTGGGCGTCCGCGCGCGGCACAGGGTCAAGGACCGGGAACGCGACCGCCGTGATCAGGAAGCAGGCCCTCCCTCCACCGATCGTCGCACCGACAGTGTCCGGCCTCTCCCCAGGCGAGGTCACGTCGATCTCGACCGCTTCCCAGGGAGAACCCGAGGTGCCATTGCACATGTTATATATTGGTGCGGCGCATCAGTGCACCGGTCCAGCCCAGTGGAGACAGTCGTCGTCGGGATCTACACGTTCACGACGACAATGCCCCGCTCTGCGGGTGAATGCCCTCCGGCTGCCGCTGCCGCCTGCCGTCCACGTTCGGGATTACGGCTGCCGTCTGCGCGGCGAGGAAGCGCCTCACGACGGCATCAACGTCGGGGCGGTGGAGATTCACCTCGCCGTGCGCTCCGTCGGTCACGGTCACGTGAACCGGATGGCTGGCGGCGAGCAGAGCTGCGGCCAGCCCGAGCGTCTGGGTCGGCGGCACGGCGGCGTCGCTCATTCCGTGCATGAGCAGCACCGGTGTGCCGGTGCCGACATGCCTCGTCACCGTGCAGTCGAGGGTGGCTGCGTCGCCGGGCGCGGGGACGTGCCCCAGGAGGCGATGCCACGGGTTTCCCTCGACACGAGCCCGTGGCCAGTCCGGTGCGAGCGGGTCAACCGGAGGTTCGAAGGCCAGCACCGCGTCGACATCGCCGGGACGGTCGACTCCCCGCAAGCCGACGTGCAGGGCGAGGTGGGCGCCGGCCGACGCCCCTGCCACGATGAGCGGTGATCCCGGCAACCGAGCCGCACGGGCCTCGTCGCGCAGGTCGTCGAGCTGTGCCGGCCAGGTCGCCTCGCCACTGAGCCGGTAACGGGCATGCACCACCCGCATCCCGAGCAGTTCGAACAATGACACGTCAGTGCTGTCGCGTGAATACCATCCACCGCCGTGCACCCAGAGAACTACCGCACCATCCCCCATGATCGCCGATCCTATGGTCGGCAACCGCTTCGCGCTGACCGCGAGCGTCAGCCCGTCATCCGACACACGGGCAATCAAGCCGCTCTTTCATGGACCGTCCGGTCGGCGAGTGCCCAAGCAGAGCGGCGGCACCCTCCACCCTGACCAGGACCCGCCTACATCCCCAAGTTGAATCATCGTCTATTGAGGACCCTTCGCCTCGGCAGGCCGTGCGGCTTTCGCCCTCTCAACAACGGCCCCGGCCAGTCACGACTTCCGTCCGCAAGCCTAAAGTCAGGCCATGGACCACGGGTTCTTCGGCGGCCTTGCTCTACTACTCTGCACTGGCTCTGGTTGCATAGTCTTCGTAGGAATCGCCGGGATGCTCACGGTGTGGTGGCGAGAGAAGTGGTAGCACCAGCCCTGTCAACGGCGGACTGGAACTGACCCCCTAACGACGGATTGGGATTGACCCCCCGGAGGTCGTTTCGTGCTACTTGTCGCGGTCTTTGGTGAGGA
>NZ_JBFBAO010000086.1:0-20121 GCF_040682255.1 Micromonospora sp. NPDC051296
GGCATCCAGTGCGGCCGGCCGTAGGCTCGCGATCAGGGTCAGCTCGGGTTCGCCCACCGCCCGACCCTAGACGGCCCGGTCACCCTTCGTCCCCTCAGCCCGGCGGCTCCTCGCCGGTGAGGAGCGACGGATCACGGCGGATCAGCTCGGCCAGCCGGGCCGCCGGGTCCGTGCTCAGCCCCTCCCGGGGGGCGGAGGAGTCGGGCCCGACGTTCGCCGACATCGGCCAGGCCGGTGGCGGCGAACTGGGCTGCGCGCTGACCGTGACCTGCTGGTCGGCCCAGGCCACCCGCAGGTCGTACGCCTGCCCGTCGTGGTCGATCCGGGCGGTCACGCTCGCCCCCGGGTGCGCCGCGACGACCGCGCGCAGCGCCTCGGCGGCCTCCTCCACGACGTGACGCGGCGGTGCCTCCCGGGGCGGTTCGCGGGTCACGACCCAGCCGGGCCCGGCGTTACGGCCGTCGATCCGGCTCAACCCGGAGCCGGGCGCGCGGCCCGGGTCCGGTGGTGAATCGGGCTGGTCGTCGGCCGTCGGATCGGTGGACCGGCGGCGCAGCGCCTCTTCGCGCCGGCGCATCCGGGCCAGGGTCTCGTCCAGTCCGCCTCTCATCCGCCTCACCCCTTCCCACGGGGGCCGCGAGCCGGTCGGCTCAGGCCCGCTTGTCCCGGGTGGCCCGGTCCAGCGCCCGGTCCAGGACGACCAGTAGGGCGTCCCGCACCGAGAGCCGGTCCCGGGCGTCGAACTGCACCAGAGGTACATGTTCGCCGATCGCCAGGGCCCACCGGATCGCACCGAGGTCGTGCGCCAGTCGCCCGTCGAAGGCGTTCACCCCGACCACGAAGGGCAGTCCCGCCCGTTCGAAGAAGTCGATCGCCGGGTAGCAGTCGTCCAGCCGGGCGCTGTCGACCACCACCAGCGCGCCGAGCGCTCCCCGGGCCAGGTCGTCCCACATGAACCCGAAGCGGGCCTGGCCGGGCGTGCCGAACAGGTAGAGCTTCAGGCTGCGGTCGATGGTGACGCAGCCGAAGTCCATCGCCACCGTGGTGGTGGTCTTCTCGGAGCGTTGACCTGGATCGTCGACACCGAGCCCGGCGATCGTCATCTCCGCCTCGGTGGTCAGCGGGACGATCTCCGAGATGGAGCCGACGGTGGTCGTCTTGCCGACCCCGAAGCCGCCGGCTATCAGGATCTTGACGGGGACCGGCGGCTTCGCCCGGGACGTGCCGGTCGCGGCAGGTGGCGCGGCCAGCGGCCGGTACGGCGGCGGGGCCACCGGAGGCAGGCTCGGTGGGGGCGGCGGCGGGGTGGCCCGACCCACGGGCGGCGGGGTCGGTGCCGGTGCCGACCCCCCGTAGCGGGCTGCGGCGCTGTTGCCGGCGAGCGTGCCCTGTGGGGCGACCGGCCAGTCAGGAGATTGCACGTAGTCCATCAATCACTCGCAGGATGACGTCGGGGTCGAGGGCGTCGTCGGCGTCGGTGACGTGTACGTCCAGATGGCCGGCGGCCCGCAGGTCGCCCACCAGGACCCGGGTCACACCGAAGTGCAACCTGGTCTTGGCGGAGATCTCGGCGACCGAGATCGGTTCACCGCAGAGCGCCACGATCGCCTGCAGTTCCGGGCCCAGCCGGGCGGCCGTGACGCTCCACGGATCGATGGTCGGCCGGGTGGTCACCTGGGTCTCCAGGCCGATCGTCGGGTCGGCGCCGTCCACCCGACCGGCCGTGAGCACGAACGGGCGGGGTCCGGTCGGCCCGGTCGCCTCGGGTTGCGTTCCGAGCGCCGCCGGTGCGCCTGCGCTGCCGGCGTCGCCGGCCGGGGAGGGCTCGCGCAGGTAGGGCCGGATCCGGATCACCGGCTCCGGTTCCGCACCGGCGGCGTCGGGGCTCACTGCTGAACGGAGTTCTTTAGTTCGGCGATCAGGCGCGGCGTGAGCGCACTACCGGCCCGACCGGCGAAGAGGGTCATCTCGTAGGCGACAGTGCCCAGGTTGGCCGACCGGTCGGCGACCACGCCGAGCACCGAGCCACTGCTGATCGCGCTGATCAGCAGGTATCCCTCGGCCATGTCCACCACGACCCGGTTCAGCCCGCCCAGCGCGTACCAGCTGGCGGCACCTCCGGCCAGGCTGGTCATGCCGGACACGACCGCGGCGAGGCGCTCCGCGTTGGACCGGTCCTTGATCGCGGACATGGCCATCAGCAGCCCGTCCGAGGACACGGCGATCGCCTCCAGCACCCCCGCCGTGCCCGAGGTGAAGCTGTCCAGCAGCCAGTTGAAGGTACGGGCCTCGGGGCTGAGGTCACCAGCCGGATGGCCCTGGTGGTCGAGGTTGTCGTGGACGTGCGAGCTGGTCACCGTGGCGTTCCTTCGTCGTCGCTGGGGTCGGGACGGACATCGCGCAGAGCCCGGGCGACGCCGGTCTCGAACGCGGTGATGAGATCGCGGACCTCGGCCGGATCGCCGGGGTGCTGGGCGAGCGGTTGCCGGGGTGGCGGCACGATCAGGTTCGCGCCCGGTACCCGCCGGGTCAGCCGTGCCGGGTTGCCGGACGGCGCCGGCTCGACCGGCTGCGGGAGGGCTTGCGCCTGGCTCTGCTCGGCCCGGCGTACCCCCGCCTCGAAGTCCTCGACGAGGGCGCGCGCGGCGGTCGGGTCGGCGCTGGTGGCGTCCACCGGACCCACCCGCGGTGCGGTAGCCGGCAGGCTGGCCCCCGGAACCCGCTGGCGGATCCCGGGCAGCGGGGCCGGCGGGGTGATGCCCGGGCTCGTGGCGAAGGCGTCCCAGGACTCGGAGAGTTCCATGCTCTCGGTGGCCCGGGTCAGCAACGTCTGGTCGAATCCGGGGAGCACCATGGCGTCGCCCGGCCGCCGGTCGACGCCGCCGGCCACGGCCGGCGCGTGCCCGGGCCGGGGCTTGGCGTCCGGTTCCGGCCGATCCTGGGACGACGCCGCCGGCCCGGGCTGGTGCCGGGCCGGCACGGCGGCCGGGGCGGTCCCGCCGACCGGGGCGAGCGGGGCACCGGCCTGCTCGGGTGCACCGACCATCAGCGACGACCGGGGGACCAGCAGGGTGGCGGTGACGCCACCGCCCGGGGTCGCCCGCAGGGAGACCGCCCAGCCGTGCCGGCGGGCCAGCCGGCCCACCACGAAGAGTCCGAGCACCTCGGTCGGGGCGAGGTCCAGCCGCTCCCGGCGGGTGAGCCGGGCGTTCTCATCGGCCAGCCGGGCCTCGGTCATCCCGATCCCGTGGTCCACCACGGTCAGGCACGCGCCGCCGTCGGTGAGCTCGCCGCCGACCACCACCCGGGTGTGCGGCGGGGAGAAGACGGTGGCGTTCTCCATCAGCTCGGCCAGCGCCAGCATCAGATCGCCGATGATCGCCGGTGCGGCCGCGACCTCGGTCGGGACCTGTACGTCCACCCGGGTGTAGTCCTCGATCTCACCCAGGGCCAGCCGGACCACGTCGGACAGCGAGACCGGCGCGACGTGTGTGTCGTCGCCCGCCGCCCCGGAGAGCACCACGAGATTGCCCGCGTTACGCCGCAGCCGGCTGGAGATGTGGTCGAGCCGGTACAGGTTCTCCAGCCGTCCGGGCTCGGTCTCCTGCTGCTCCAACCGGTCGATCAGGGCGATCTGCCGACCGACCAGGTTCTGGGTACGCCGACCGACGTGACCGAACATCTGGGCCACGTTGCGCCGGCTCGCCACCTGCCGTTCCACCAGCTGGGCGGCCGTGCTCTGCACCCGCTCGAAGGCTCGGGCCAGGTCGCCGATCTCGTCCCGCGCGCGTACGTCGACCGGGTCGAGGCGGATCGGCTGGGCGTTGTCCGCCTCGTCGTCGCCGACCCGGACCAGCTCGGATTCGGCAACCCGGGCGACCCGGTCGGCGGAGCGGGTGAGCCGGGTCAGCGGCCGGGCCACCGTCCGGCCGATCGCCAGGGCGAGCAGGACGACGACGATCAGGATCAGCGTGACCAGGGCGGTCACCCAGTACGCCGCGAGCAGCGCCGCCTGCCGCTGGGCGCGCACCTCGGCGGTGACGTCGGTGACCAGCTTCTTCTCCACGAACTGGCCCAGGGTGATCAGTGAGAACACGGTCGGGAAGAGGGTCTCCACGGTCATCTGGGAGACCGAGCCCACCGGGTCGAGGGCGCTCTGTTCGAGGAACTCCGGGCTGGACCGGGTGGCCACCGCGGTCTGCTCGACGGTGATCAGGTCCAACTGCTCGGGGGTGAGCAGGCCGAGCACCCGCTCGTTCTCCGACCGGAGGGTGGCCATGTTGGCCACGTAGGCGGTGGCGATCTGCGGGCTCGGGTCGGCCGCGACCAGCACGATCATCGCGCCGCCGGTGCTGAGCCCCTCGCTCTTGCGCAGGATGTGGTCCAGGGCGAGCACCTGCCGACCGGCCGGGGTTCGGGTGTCCACGGCGTACGGCAGGCGCAAGGAGTTGATCAAGGCCAGGTGCACCGGCCCGTACCCGCCGATGATCTGTTGGGGGTCGGCCTGTCCGGCCAGCGCCGCCGCCCGGACCTCGGCCAGCTGCCGGACCCCGCCGAGGGCCGAGTCCACCTCGGCCGGCAGCTCATCGCCGAGCTCGCCGCGCAGGTCGACGATCCGATCGTCCACCTCCGCGATCTCCTGCACCAGATCGCTGCGCTCGGCCTGCCCGAGGAGCAGACCGATGGCGAGCATGCGTTCGCGCTGGAGGTGTTGGAGCAGGGTGCCGACCCGGCTGGCCACCTTGACGGTGCTGGCGATGTCGCCGGCCTGCTGGGCCACCCCGGCCCGCTCCCAGAACACCGGGATGGTCAGCCCGAGCATGCCGAGCAGGGGAATGATCACCAGTAGGGCGAGCTTGCCCCGGATCCGGAGCCTACCGAGCAGCATCGAAGGGCCTCCACCGCTCTGGTTCGTGGCCCTGCCCGACCGGCTGGAGCCCCGGCGGCTGCTCGCTCGCCGGGCGAACGGCCACCGGCTCCCACCGCCGCCCGGTGGATCCGTCGGCCCGATCCGATCCGCCGAGGCCGCTGCCGGTGCTGCTGTCGGACGGCTCCGGGCCGGTGGCGGTGTCCCGCGGACGCGACACCCAGCCGCTCGCCGCGAGGGCGATCAGGAGCAGCCCGGCGAGGCCGCCCGCGCCGAGGATCCGCAGGGTGTCCCGGTCCATCTGGTCGATCCGCTCCACCAGCAGCCGGTCGATCTCGTCGAGGAGAACTGGCTGGAGCTGCTTGGCGGCGCGCTGCGCCTCGGTCCGGGCGGCGGAGAGCCGGGTGATGTCCACCGTGCCCGTCCGGTCGGTCAGCTGGGAGTGGATGGCCATCGCCTCGACCGCCCGCTGATAGGCGTCGAAGGGGGTGAGCACGCTCGTGCCCAGGTCGGCGCTCTCGGTGCTGTCGACCACCGCTCGCAGGTTGTTCACCAGGTCGTTGGCCGGTTGGAGAGCGGCGAACCGGAGGGTGGCCAGCTCGCTCAGGGAGCGGACCCGGTCGGCGGCGGGCCGCCGCTCGATCAGCACGGCCAGGTCGGTGAGCCGCCCGGCAGCGACCATCGCCTCCGGCATCTCCTCCCCGACGCCGTCCTGGAGAAAGTACGAGGCGGCACCGGAGTCGCGGATCAGGCCCGAGGTCTCCCGTACCTTGCCGTGCAGGGCCAGCAGCAGGTCGGTGACCTCCCCGTACGCGGCGAAGGCGGCCTCCGGGTCGGCCAGCGATCGGTCGGGCAACGCCTCCAGCTTCGCGCGCAGCCCGGCCCACCGCTCGCTGGTGCTCAACTCGCCGCCGATCCGGACGTCCACCGCCGTGACCTGCTCCACCGCCCGGTCCAGGATGTCCCGAGGCAGTGGCTGGCCAGTGACGGCGGCGCTCTGCGCATCCACCAGTGCCTCGGTGACCGGACCGAGGGCGCGGAGATACTCGACGCCCAGCCGCTCCTGTTCGACGACCCTGCGGTCGGTGTCGACGAGCCGGTGGGCCTGCCCGACGAGGAACGCCACCGGCAACAGCAGCACGGTGGCGAGAAGCAGCGGCAACAGGCGGCCCGATGTCCGGGGCCGGCGACGGACCCGCGGAGCGGGAACGGTCATGGTGGTCTCCTCCGGCGATGGCACAGCTTCGGGGGACGGCGCCGACGAGCTGGTCCCGTGGGCCGGACCGGAAACTAATCGAACCGGAACTGCCTGGAGCTGGTCTGCGTCGGTCAGGTTTGCGTCACTTCGAGCGATGTGACGCAGAACCCGCAAGGCGGTCACGGTGTGTGTTTTTGCCGGAGGGTAAAGACATGCTTGGATGCGGAATCCGATAAAAGGCATGAATTTCCATGATGCGAAGTCGTGCCAAGGTTCGCCCGGGGGACGTTGTGCGGTCGACCTCTTGCGGATGACGATCGGCTGCTCAGAACGGACGTACGGCGGATCTCAGCTAGTACTCAGGTTGCGGGCCGTACCGTGTGCCGAATGAGATCGCCGTTCCCGGCCGCGCGGATCCGTCGTGTCCTGCCCACCGGCCGCCGGGCCGTCGCCGCATCGGTGGCCGTCGCCCTGCTGGCGGCGGTCGTGGTCTGGGCGGTCTGGCCGGACCGACCAGGCTTCCGCACCGAGTCCGCGATGCTCACCGTCCGATCCGGTCCGGCCGGTGACGAGCCGGTCGACCTGGACACCACGCTGTACCTCCCGCGTGACGCGTCCGCCGACCGGAAGGTGCCCGCGGTGCTGCTCGCCCACGGCTTCGGCGGCACCAAGAACTCCGTCCGGACCGACGCCGAGGACCTGGCCGATCGCGGGTACGCCGTACTGACCTGGACCGCCCGGGGCTTCGGTCGCAGCGGCGGGCAGATTCATCTGGACCACCCCGACTTCGAGGTACGCGATGCCCAGCGCCTGCTGGACTGGCTGGCGGGCCGCCCGGAGATCCGGACCGACGCGGCGGGTGACCCCCGCGTCGGCGTGGTCGGCGGCTCCTACGGCGGGGCCCTGGCGCTGCTGCTCGCCGCCCAGGACCAACGGGTGGACGCGATCGTTCCCCTGATCACTTGGAACGACCTGTCCCGCGCCTTCCTGCCGGAGAGCACCGGCGCGGCGCCGACCGAGGGAGTGTTCAAGTCCGGCTGGGCCGGCATCTTCTTCGGCGGTGGCGGAAACAGCGGCTCCGGTCCGGCCGGGATCTCCGGCAGCACCGCCGAGGCGTCGGAGGGAGCACCCGCCTCCGCCGGTCCGCCGAGCCCCGCGCCGGGCACCGGACCGGGAACCGCCCCCGGTGCCCCGACCGATGGCGGTGCCGCCGACCCCTCCTGTGGCCGGTTCGCCGCCGATGTCTGCGCCGCGTACCTGCGCATCGCCGCCACCGGCCGGGCCGACCAGGCCGCCGTCGACCTGCTGCGCCGCTCCAGCCCGGCCGGAGTGCTGGACCGGATCAAGGCGCCCACCCTGCTGGTGCAGGGCGCGGCGGACACCCTCTTCCCGCTCGGCGAGGCCGACGCCAACGCCCGGGGCATCGCCGCGGGTGGCACTCCGGTCCGGGTGGCCTGGTTCACCGGCGGGCACGACGGCGGTGAGGGGCCGCGTACCGACTCGGACCGGGTGAAGTTCCTGACCGCGCAGTGGCTCGACCACTACGTCGCGGGCAGCGGGGAAGCCCCGGGCAACACCTTCACCTTCTCCCGGATCGCCGGGTTCGACGCGATGGACCGTGGGCTGGTGGCGACCGGGTACCGCACGGCCGACTACCCCGGCCTGAACGGGGAGTCCCGGCGGGAGGTGGCGGTGGCCGGGCCGATCCAACGGGTGGCGAACCCGCCGGGTCGGAATCCGGCCGCCATCTCCTCGGTGCCGTTCGCCGGATCGCTGAGTTCCCTGCTCGGCGGCGTGGCCGGGGACATACCCGGGCAGCACGCCCGGTTCGAGTCCGAGCCCGTGGCCGAGGCCGTCGACATCGTCGGATCGCCCACCGTGCAGATCCGCGCCGCCTCGGCCAGCGGTGAGGCGGTCCTCTTCGCCAAGCTCTACGACGTCAACCCGGAGGGGGCGGCCACCCTCCCCAGCGGACTGATCGCCCCGATCCGGCTGACCGGCCTGCCGTCGAGCATCGACGCCGCCCAGCCGGTCACCGTCACCCTGCCGACGATCGTCCACCGGGTCGAGGCCGGCCACCGGCTCCGGCTGGTCGTCGCCACCTCGGACCAGGCGTACACCACCCCGATCGAGCCGACTGTCTACACGGTGGCGCTCGGGGATGCGCCGGTGAGCCTGCCGACGGTCAGCGGTGAGCCCATCCCGACCGAGGCGGCGCTCTGGCGCTGGGTGCTGGTCGGGCTGCTCGCCGCGATCGTGGTCGGGCTCGTCGTGCTCGTCGCCGTGCTGCGCCTGCGGCACCGCCGCCAGGACACCTCGGTCCACCCGGAGTACGCGGACACCCCGTTGGCCGTGCGCCAGCTGCGCAAGGAGTACGCCGACGGCTTCGTCGCGGTCTCCGAGGTGGACTTCGAGGTGCACCCCGGTCAGGTGGTCGGTCTGCTCGGGCCCAACGGCGCCGGCAAGACCACCACGCTGCGGGTGCTGATGGGGCTGACCCAGCCGACCGCCGGGGAGATCTACGTCTTCGGGCACCGGCTGGTGCCGGGCTCGCCCGTGCTGTCGAGGATCGGCGCGCTGGTCGAGGGTCCCGGCTTCCTGCCGCACCTGTCCGGGCTGGAGAACCTGAAGGCGTACTGGCGGGCGACCGGGCGGCCGGCGGCCGACGCCCACTTCGACCAGGCGCTGGAGATCGCCGGGCTGGGTTCCTCGGTGCACCGGCGGGTACGCAAGTACAGCCACGGCATGAAGCAGCGGTTGGCCATCGCCCAGGCCATGCTCGGCCTGCCGGAGCTGCTGGTGCTCGACGAACCGACCGACGGGCTGGACCCGCCGCAGATCGCCGAGATGCGCCGGGTGCTCCAGCGGTACGCCACCGGCGGCCGGGCGGTGCTGGTCTCCAGCCACCTGCTCGCCGAGGTGGAGCAGACCTGCACCCACGCGGTGGTGGTCAACAAGGGGCGGATCGTCGCCTCCGGGCCGGTCGAGGACATCGTCGGCGAGTCGCCCAGCGTGCTGTTCGAGGTGACCGACCCGGCGGCGGCCCGGACCGTGTTGGACGGTCTCGGCGGTGTCCGGGTGCTGGACGACTCCGACGGGAACCTGGTGGTCGACACCAACGGCACCGCCCGCAGCGAGGTCGTCGCCGAGCTGGTGCGGGCCGGGATCGGAGTGGACCGGGTGGTGCCCCGGCGCCGCCTGGAGGACGCCTTCCTCGCCCTGGTGGGCGAGAACTCTCGGGGAAGCGGGGACCGGTGATGGCGGGATCGACTGTCGAGCCGACGCGGAGTGCGGCCGGCGTGGCAGCGTCCGGAGCGGCGGCCGGCTATCGGCCGTCGAAGACGCTGCCGTTCGTCGCGGAGTTCCGCCGGCAGGCGTCGCGGCGGCGTACCCAGTTGGCGCTCGGCTTCATGGTGCTGCTGCCGCTGATCATCCTGATCGCGTTCCAGTTCGAATCGGGCGACGACGACAACGGACGGGGTGAGTTCGGCAGCCTCGTCTCGTTCGCCACCTCGGGTGGGTTGAACTTCACCCTGTTCACGATCTTCGTCTCGGCGTCGTTCCTGCTGGTCGTGGTGGTGGCGCTGTTCTGCGGCGACACGGTGGCCAGCGAGGCGAGCTGGGGCAGCCTGCGTTACCTGCTGGCGGTGCCGGTGCCCCGGGCCCGGTTGCTCGCGGTGAAGCTGCTGGTCGCGCTCACGTACTCGGCCTTGGCCCTGGTGCTGCTCGCCGGCACGGCGCTGCTGATCGGGACCCTGAGATACGGCTGGTCGCCGCTGCGCAGCACGGTCGCCGCGCAGCTGGAGCCGGCCGAGGGGCTGCTGCGCCTGCTCATGGTGCTCGGCTACCTGGCGGTCGTCCTGCTGGTGGTCGCCGGCCTGGCGTTCCTGCTCTCGGTGATCACGGACGCGGCGCTCGGCGCGGTCGGCGGCGCGGTGCTGCTGTGGATCCTGTCCAGCATCCTGGACCAGATCACCGCGCTCGGCGCGATCCGGTCGTTCCTGCCGACCCACTACAGCACGGCCTGGCTCGGGTTGCTCTCCACGCCGGTACAGACCGACGACCTCGTCCGGGGTGCCGTCTCGGCGATCTGCTACGCCACCCTCTTCTGGGGGCTGGCCTTCTGGCGCTTCACCCGCAAGGACATCACCAGCTGACGCCGGCCGCCGGCCGGGTCGGCTCAGAGCAGCGGGACCGCGGAGGTGGACGGCGTCCCGGGCGTCGGCGTGGGCGTCGTCGGCACCCGTTTCCGCCAGGCGCTGACCCCGATCCGGTCGGCCAGGACCAGCGGCCGGGGCGGCTTGTCGAAGCCCGAGGTGATCTCCCCGGGCATCATCGCACTGGCCGCGGCGTCGGCGTGGCCCCGCGCGTCACGCACGCCAGCGCAGCGCTACCCGGGTCACTTGAGGGATCGCTCACAGGCTGAGATCGACGGGAGACGAGCGGGGCGGGATTGCCTAGACTCGACGGCACAACTGCATACCTCATCCAGAGGGGCTGAGGGATACGGCCCGACGACGCCCCGGCAACCACCCCCCGCGCTCATCGTTGAGCGCCCGGCGGGGCAGGTGCCAATTCCGTCCCCGCCGCAGGGTGCGATGCGGGGAAAGATGAGAGGACCTCGACATGTCGTCGACGCTCGCCCCTTCCGGCATTGACACCACCGCCAGCCCCGCCCGCGCACTGGTCTGCCGCGCCTGTTCGGCCCGCTACCCACTCGCCGCCCAGCACGCCTGTTACGAGTGTTTCGGTCCGCTGGAGGTCGACTACGACCCCGCCGCCCTGGCCACCGTCACCCGGGAGCAGATCGAGGCCGGCCCCCGCAACCTCTGGCGGTATGCCAGCCTGCTGCCCGCCGGCCAGGACCCGGCCACCCGGGTCACCCTGGATCCGGGATTCACCCCCCTGGTAGCCGCCGACCGGCTCGCCGCCGAGCTGGGCATCACCGCCCCGCTGTGGGTCAAGGACGACAGCGCCAACCCCACCCACTCGTTCAAGGACCGGGTGGTGTCGGTGGCGCTGAGTGCGGCCCGGGCGTTGGGCTTCACCCGGTACGCCTGCGCCTCCACCGGCAACCTGGCCAACTCGGTCGCCGCGCACGCGGCCCGGGTGGGCGCGCCGTCGGTGGTCTTCATCCCCAGTGACCTGGAGCAGGGCAAGGTCGTGACCACTGCGGTCTACGGCGGCGACCTGGTCGCGATCGACGGCTCGTATGACGATGTGAACCGGCTCTGCGGCGAGCTGGTGGAGACCGACGAGTTCGAGGACACGGCGTTCGTCAATGTGAACGTCCGGCCGTACTACGCGGAGGGCTCGAAGACGCTCGGCTACGAGGTCGCCGAGCAGCTCGGCTGGCGGATCCCGGCCCAGGTGGTCATTCCGATGGCCTCCGGCGAGCTGCTCACCAAGATTGACAAGGCGTTCACCGAGTTGGTGGAGATCGGGCTGGTCGACGCGCCGGCCGGCGGCTGGAGGGTTTTCGGGGCGCAGTCGGCCGGCTGCAACCCGATCGCCACCGCGCTGCACGCGGGCAGCGACATCATCACCCCGGTCAAGCCCACCGGGATTGCGAAGTCGCTCAACATCGGTGACCCGGCGGCCGGCCTGTACGCCCTCGAAGCGGTACGCCGCACCGGCGGCTGGATGGAGTACGTCGACGACGACGAGATCCGCGCCGGCGTGCGGCTGCTGGCGCGTACCACCGGGATTTTCGCGGAGACCGCCGGCGGGGTGACCGTGGCGGTCCTGCGCAAGCTGGTCGAGTCCGGCCGGCTGGACCCGGCCGCCGAGACCGTGGTGTTCAACACCGGCGAGGGGCTCAAGACGCTCGACGCCGTCGCCGGCCAGGTGGGCCCGACCCACCGGATCAAGCCGTCGCTGCGCGCCGCCCGCGACGCCGGCCTGCTCGGCTGAGGCCGTCGTTCGGCCGGTGCTCGGCGGTGCGATGGTGGGGTGGTGGATCGCCCGAGTGGGGGATCGGGCGGATCCGCCGGGTAACCGGCTTTTCGCAGTGAGTGCGGAAAACACGCCGTCGGGGACTTGACGGCAGGAACCGGACGGCGCAAGATGCTCCGTGCGGGAGGGCGTTTCGCCGTAGACTCTCAGTCTTTACGACCCAACGCCGGAGGCGTTGTGCGATCGACCCTCCCGACCAACGTCCGAACGGGCCAGCGGAAAATTCGCTGGCCCGTTCGTTTGTCGTGGCGCACGCTGCGAGCATGACCATCACCATCACGACCTTCGGGCCCGCCGACGAGTCGGCGATCGAGCAGGCGTACCAGGTCGGTGCGGCGTCCGAGGCCGTGGACGCGCCCGACTTCCCGCCGTTCTGCCGGCGACGGTTCACGGCGATGGTCCGCCATCCGATGCCGGGCAACGCACCGGTGAACCTGCTGGCCCGGCTCGACGGCGAGCCCGCCGGCCACCTCGTGCTCGACCTGCCGCAGCTGGACAACACCGAGAACGCCTCGGCCGACCTGGTCGTGCACCCGGCGTACCGCCGGCGGGGCGTGGGCCGCGCGCTGCACGAGCACGTCCTCGGCCTGCTGCGCGAGCTGGGACGCAAACGGGTGACCGCGATGAGCCCGACCTACCTGCCCGGCACGACCGACCAACCGTCGCCCGGCGCCGCGTTCGCCGCGACCATCGGCGCGGGATGCGCGTTGGTCGACGTGCGGCGGCGGCTGGCCACCGCCGACCTCGACCAGGCGGGGCTGGACTCGCTGCTGGCGGGGGCCTGGGCCAAGGCGTCCGGGTACCAGGTTTTGCACTGGCGCGGGCACACCCCGGACGAACTCGCCGCCGACGTCGCGTACCTCGACGGGCGACTGCTGGCCGACGCGCCAATGGGCGACCTGGCGTGGGAGCCCGAGCAGGTCGACGCGGAGCGGCTGCGCGGCACCGAACTCGCGCTGGACGCGCGTGGCCGGCGCCGCTACCACGTCGGGGTGCGCCACGAGGAGTCCGGCCGGTTGGTCGCGTGGACCCTGCTGGACGTCGGCGCGTCCGCGGACTGGCACGCGTTCCAGCAGATCACCATCGTGGACCCGGAGCACCGTGGGCACCGACTCGGCCTGCTGGCCAAGATCGAGAACCTGCGGCATCTGCTCGCCCACGAGCCTGCCGTCCGCGTGATCGACACCTTCAACGCGGAGAGCAACGACCACATGATCATAATCAACGAGCAGCTCGGCTTCCGGCCGGTCGACCGGTGGAGCAACTGGCAGCTCACCCTGTGACGGACGGGAAATCCGGTGGCGCCGGCGGGCGGGCAGCGGGCATCCTCCGGGCCATGGACATCACCGTCGATCCGTACGACCCCACCAACGAGGCCGCGCTCGACGAGGCGTACCGGATCGTCGCGGCCGCGCAGGCCGTGGCGGAGAAGGTGGACGCCGAGCGGTTCCGGGAGATGGAGCGGATCCGGGCGTTGCGTGGCCGGCGACGCTACCACCTGGGTGCGGTGCACGAGGCGACCGGCCGGATGGTCGCCTGGACGATGATCGACATGGGCCCGTCGGCGACCTGGCACGCCTCTCAGGAGATCACCATCGTCGACCCGGCGCACCGGGGTCACCGTCTCGGCCTGCTGATCAAGGTCGAGAACCTGCGGCACGCGCTGGCGCACGAGCCGGCGTTGCGCGCGATCGACACCTGGAACGCGGCGGCCAACGACCACATGATCAGCATCAACGAGCAGCTCGGCTTCCGGCCGGTCGACGCCGGGGCCTGCTGGCAGCTGACGATCTGAGTTGTGACACGCCCCTACTGATCGCGGGGCTTTGTGTTGCATGATGGCGGGCATGACGGACACCCCGCACCCCCTGCACGACAGGCACGCCGAGACCCTCAACCGTGCGCTGACCGCGATCACGGAGCGGGGGTACTGGTCCGCCTACCCGGAATCGCCCAGCCCCCGGGTGTACGGCGAGAACGCGGCCGCCGACGGCAAGGCCGCCTTCGAGGCGTACCTGGGCGGAGACTTCCCGCTCGACCAGCCGGGCGACGGCGACCTGGTCGCCACCGAGACCAGCCCGTTCGGCGTCGAGCTGAACGTGCGCTACCCGCACGCCACCGCCGACCAACTCGTCGCCGCCGCGTCGGCCGGGCTGCCCGGCTGGCGCGACGCCGGCCCTCAGGCCCGGGTGGGTGTCTGCCTGGAGATCCTCGACCGGCTGCACAAGAACGTTTTCGAGCTGGCCAACGCGGTGCAGTTCACCAGCGGCCAGGCGTTCGTGATGGCCTTCCAGGCCGGTGGCGCGCACGCGCTGGACCGCGCGCTGGAGGCGATCGCCTATTCGTACGCGGAGATGACCCGGCACCCCGGCACGGCCGGCTGGGAGAAGGCCGCCGGCAAGGGCGACCCGCTGCGGATGACCAAGACCTTCCACGTGGTGCCCCGCGGTGTCGCCCTGGTCATCGGCTGCAACACGTTCCCGACCTGGAACTCGTACCCCGGTCTGTTCGCCTCGCTGGTGACCGGCAACCCGGTGGTGGTCAAGCCCCACCCGCGCGCCGTGCTCCCGCTGGCCATCACGGTGCGCTACGCCCGCGAGGTGCTCGCCGAGGCCGGCTTCGACCCGAACCTGGTGCTGCTCGCCCCGGAGGCCCCCGGCGAGAAGCTCGCCTCGACGCTGGCCCTGCACCCGTCCGTCAAGATCGTCGACTTCACCGGCTCGACCGAGTACGGCGACTGGCTGGAGGCCAACGCCCGGCAGGCGGCCGTCTACACGGAGAAGGCCGGGCTGAACACGGTGGTGATCGACTCCACCGACGACTTCGCCGGGATGTGCCGCAACCTCGGCTTCACCCTGACGCTCTACAGCGGCCAGATGTGCACCACCTCGCAGAACATCCTGATCCCCCGGGACGGGATCGACACCGACCAGGGGCACAAGAGCTTCGACGAGGTGGCCGCCGGGATCGCCGCGACGGTCGGCAAGCTCACCGCCGACCCGGCCCGGGGCGTCGAGCTGACCGGCGCGATCGTCAACGACGGCGTGCTGGAGCGCCTGGACGAGGTCACCAAGGTCGGCGAGACGGTCCTGGAATCCCGTACGGTCGAGCACCCGGCCTTCCCCGGCGCCGTCGTGCGTACGCCGACCATCGTCAAGCTGGACGCCGGCGACACCGCGACCTACTCGCGGGAGTGGTTCGGGCCGATCTCCTTCGCCATCGCCACCGACTCCACGGCGCACAGCCTGGAGATCCTGCGCGCGACGGTGGGGGAGAAGGGCGCGCTGACCGCGGCGGTCTACTCCATCGACGAGGCGGTGCTGGACGCCACCGAGACCGCCGCGATCGAGGTCGGGGTGCACCTGTCGGGCAACCTCACCGGCGGGGTCTTCGTGAACCAGTCGGCGGCCTTCTCCGACTTCCACGGCAGCGGGGCGAACGCGGCCGCCAACTCGGCGCTGACCGATGGGGCGTACGTGGCCAACCGGTTCCGCATCGTGCAGAGCCGCCGGCACGTCTAGTGGTTGCGGTTGGGGGTTCCGGGGCAGCCCGACCCGCTCCAGGCGGTCAGGCTTGATCCTTCCGCGGGTCAGGCTGCCCCGGAACCCTCCCGTGTCACCGTGGGCCGTGGCCGACGCCGATCTTGGTACGAAAGTGCCCCGGGCGGGGCACTTTCGTACCAAGATCGAGTCGTGGCCCGGGGCGGTGCGTCAGGCCCGGCGGCGCATCTGGAGTTCGCGGAGGGTGGGAATCGTGGGGTGGGGGACGCGTACGCCGGTGTCGACGAAGCCCACTCGCTGGTATGCCCGGTAGGCGCGGTCGTTGCCCACCACCACTTCGAGCATCAGCTCATCCCGCCGACAGGCCCGGGACCAGGCCGCCACCGCGGCCACCAGGTCGGTGAGCAGGCCGCTGCCGCGCCAGGCCGGCGTGATGTAGATCGCGTAGAGCACGGTGACATCCGGCTCTGTGGGGTGCGCGATCCCGCCCGCGTGCCCGACCAGCCGGCCGCCCGGGTCCGCCACGAACTGCGCGGTGTCGGCGCCGGCCGAGACCCGGGCGACCCGGGCGGCGTACTCGGCGTGCGGGCGGGCGGCCGCTTCGGCGACGGTCTCCAGGAAGGCCAGCGGGGCGTCGGCGAGCATCTCCAGGCGCAGCGCGCGCATCCGGCCGGCGTCCGTGGGCCGGACCCGCCGGATCTCGGCGAGGCCTCGGCCCGTCCCGTCCGCGACGGTGGTCATGCCCGAATGCCTACCACAATGATGTACGACGATGTCGTCGGCCGAAATATGTCCGATTTGTGGTCGTGCGCCGCCGTCACGCCTCGTGTACCGTGCGATTTCGGTCACCGTTTCAGTGGTCCTCGCCGATCGCCGAAACCGGTGGTTCCGGGGTGCCGGCGCGCCGGCAGTCCGGGTAGTGGAACGCCGCGCAGAGTGAGGACAACACCGTGGCACAGGGCACCGTGAAGTGGTTCAACGCCGAGAAGGGCTACGGCTTCATCGCCGTCGACGGCGGGCAGGATGTCTTCGTCCACTTCTCCGCGATCGAGATGGACGGCTACAAGGCGCTGGACGACGGCCAGCGGGTGGAATTCGAGATCGCCCAGGGCCAGAAGGGCCCCCAGGCCGAGCAGGTACGCGTCATCGCCTGAGTGCATGCCACCCACCCCGCCGGCCGATCGTCGGCGGGGGTGGCTTGATCGTGGCCGGTGGGGGCTGCGGCGCGGGCACCCTACAAGGGAAGATCATGAGCCGATCCAGCCGTCGCTGAGGAGCGTTCATGTCCGACCAGCCGCCCCCGGCAGTTCCGTCCTCGTCGCCCCCTGGCGAACCGGACCCGTCCGCCGGTCAGGCCGGCCCGCAGCCACCTCACCCGGCGGCCTCCGGCCCGCAGCCGCCTGACCCGGCCGCCCCCGGCGCGCTGCCGCCTGGCCTGGCCGCTCCCGGCCCGGTGGGCGCTCCGCCGCCCTGGGGCGGATACCCCGCCGGTGCGGCACCCGGCCAGCCCGGCATGCCGAACCCCTATCCGGGTCAGCCGCCCTATCCGGGTCAGCCTTACCCCGGCCAGCCCGATCCGAGCCAGCCCTATCCGAGTCAGCCCTATCCGAGCCAGCCCTATCCGAGTCAGGCCTACCCCGGGGCCGACCCGGGTCAGCCGCCCTATGGCTGGTACCAGCCGGCCGGGTATGCCCTCGATCCGTCCGACGCCCTGGTCACTCCGCCCGGTGCCGGGCTGGGCGGCTGGTTCGCCCGCTGCGTGGGCGCGGTCCGCCGAGGCTGGCAGCTGCTGCTGCCGATCGTCGCGCTCACCCAGGTGCTGCCGGCGGCGGTGCTGTCGATGTTCGTGCTGGCCGTCGACTCGTCGGCCCGCTGGGAGGCCGAGCTTGCCAGCGACACGGACGGGCTGCCCGCGGCCTTCTGGGCCGACATGTCCGCGCTGCTGGGCGTGCTGTTCGGGGGGACTCTGGTCTTCCTTCTGGTGCAGTGCGTCGGGTGGGCCGCCGGCACCTGGGTGATCGCCCGGCAGGCGGCCGGTCAGCCGACCGACCTCGGAACCGCGCTGCGCTACGGCCTGCGGCGGGCGCTCGGCCTCTGGGGCTGGAGCCTGGTTTTCGAGCTGCTCATCCTGGTCGGCCTCTGCTTCTGTTTCCTGCCCGGCATCTACGCGGTGTTCGCGCTGGCCATGGCCGGACCGGTGTACCTGTTCGAGCGGAGTGACCCGATCGGCCGGTCGCACCGGATGCTGCGGAACCGACCGGGGCTGGTGCTCGGCCGGGTGGCGCTGGTGCTGTTGGCCGTGATCGGCGTCTCGCTGGCCGCGAGCCTGGTGGAGTCGGTGGCGGTCCTGCCGCTCGGTGCAGCACCGCTGGACACCCCGGGTACGGCGGTGGCTGCCGTGCTGACGATCGCGGTGACGGCGCTGCTGGCGCTGCCGGCCCACCTCGCCCAGCTGGTCGGACTGGTCGTCACGTACGCCGAGCAGCGGGCTCACGAGGGCCCGGTGAACAGCGCGCAACTGGCCGCCGAACTCGGCTGAGCCGGGCCGTCGTGCTTGCACTCGGCAGGGCAGAGTGCTAAACAAGTCATTGGCACTCGCATAGCGTGAGTGCCAGATGGTCGGGACGGTGGGGTCACGGCCGCGCTCGTGGCATAACCACGGGCGGGGCACATGGCCGGTCGTCGCGGGCTATCCGGCCCGGCCGAGGAGACGTCGCCGTCGCCAGGTGGCGACGTCCCAAGGTGCGTACACCAGACGGCCCATCCGGGGCACACCCTCGGGCGGTCCGTGAGTGTCCAGGAGGACAACGCCGTATGGCCAAGATGATCGCGTTCGACGAAGAGGCGCGCCGCGGCCTCGAGCGGGGCATGAACCAGCTCGCCGACGCCGTGAAGGTGACCCTCGGCCCCAAGGGCCGCAACGTCGTGCTCGAGAAGAAGTGGGGTGCCCCCACCATCACCAACGATGGTGTGAGCATCGCCAAGGAGATCGAGCTCGAGGACCCGTACGAGAAGATCGGCGCCGAGCTGGTCAAGGAGGTCGCCAAGAAGACCGACGACGTTGCCGGTGACGGCACGACGACGGCGACCGTCCTGGCCCAGGCTCTCGTTCGCGAGGGTCTGCGCAACGTGGCTGCCGGTGCCAACCCGATGGCCCTGAAGCGGGGCATCGAGGCTGCGGTCGCGAACGTCTCGGAGGAGCTGCTGAAGCTCGCCAAGGACGTCGAGACCAAGGAGCAGATTGCCTCCACCGCCTCCATCTCCGCCGGTGACAACACCGTCGGTGAGATCATCGCCGAGGCGATGGACAAGGTGGGCAAGGAAGGCGTCATCACCGTCGAGGAGAGCAACACCTTCGGGCTGGAGCTGGAGCTCACCGAGGGTATGCGCTTCGACAAGGGCTACATCTCGGCCTACTTCATGACCGACCCGGAGCGTATGGAGGCCGTCTTCGACGACCCGTACATCCTGATCGCCAACAGCAAGATCTCGTCGGTCAAGGACCTGCTCCCGATCCTGGAGAAGGTCATGCAGGGCGGCAAGCCGCTGCTGATCATCGCCGAGGACCTGGAGGGCGAGGCCCTGGCCACCCTGGTGGTCAACAAGGTCCGGGGCACCTTCAAGTCGGTCGCCGTCAAGGCGCCGGGCTTCGGTGACCGCCGCAAGGCCATGCTGACCGACATCGCCATCCTCACCGGTGGTCAGGTCATCAGCGAGGAGGTCGGCCTCAAGCTGGACGCCGCCGGTCTCGACATGCTGGGCCGCGCCCGCAAGGTCGTGGTGACCAAGGACGAGACCACCATCGTCGACGGTGCCGGCGACGCCGAGCAGATCCAGGGCCGGGTCAACCAGATCCGGGCCGAGATCGACAAGAGCGACTCCGACTACGACCGGGAGAAGCTGCAGGAGCGCCTGGCCAAGCTGGCCGGCGGTGTTGCGGTGATCAAGGTCGGCGCGGCCACCGAGGTCGAGCTCAAGGAGCGCAAGCACCGCATCGAGGACGCGGTCCGCAACGCCAAGGCCGCCGTCGAGGAGGGCATCGTCCCGGGTGGTGGTGTCGCGCTGGTGCAGGCCGGCAAGACCGCCTTCGACAAGCTCGACCTGGCCGGCGACGAGGCGACCGGCGCGCAGATCGTCAAGATCGCGCTGGACGCCCCGCTGCGGCAGATCGCCGTCAACGCCGGCCTCGAGGGTGGCGTCGTGGTCGAGCGGGTCCGCAACATCGACCCGGGTCACGGCCTCAACGCCGCGACCGGCGAGTACGTCGACCTGCTGGCCGCGGGCATCATCGACCCGGCCAAGGTGACCCGCTCGGCGCTGCAGAACGCCGCGTCGATCGCCGCGCTGTTCCTCACCACCGAGGCCGTCGTGGCGGACAAGCCGGAGAAGGCCCCGGCCGCCCCGGCTGGTCCGGGTGGCGGGGACATGGACTTCTGAGTCCAGCCCAGCACTAACGCGAAGGGGCGGGCCGCGTCAGCGGTCCGCCCCTTTCGCTATCTGGGCAGGGGGCGCTGGTTGCGTCGCTTCTGCGCCCGGTCGTACGGCGGGCGGTGCGGGACCGGCTCGTCCACCAGGATGAGCGGTTCCTCGGGCGGTTCGGC
>NZ_JBFBAO010000087.1:0-20078 GCF_040682255.1 Micromonospora sp. NPDC051296
CCGATCATGCCGTTGAGGCTGGCCAGCAGCGCGTCCGTCTCGAAGGCGCGCCCCCCGTCGGCGGCCTCGGCCCCGGAAGCGGACCCGCTCGCCGCTGGGCGTCCACGTCCCTCCGCCGCGTCGGCGACGGCCCCACCGGGCGACTCAGGCCCGCCGCCGCGTGGCGAGCGCCACCGGCACGCGCACCGCACCCCGGCGGGTGACGGTGCCCTGGCGGGTGATGGTGCCCCGGCGGGTGACATTCCAGCCGACGTACGCGGCTCCGGCGAGCGTTCCGACGCTGACCAGCGTGGCCAGCACCGCGACACCGACGCTGGCGAGCAGCAGTACGACGTTGCCGAGCACGACGAGAGTCCACAGTGCCAGCCGGGGCCAGGCATCCTTTCCTCGGTAACCCATCTCGGGCCTCCTTCCGTCGTCGGGGATCAGATACCCCGGACGGCGGAGGGTCATGCGCCGATCAGTCCCGGCGGTCCGGCACGAACTCGCGGAAGATCATCTCGAAGTTGTCGAGTTGAGCCTCCCAGTCCTTGTTCGGTACCTCCCAGCGAAGGGCGAAACCCCGGTTGCTGGCAGTGACAAAGCCGCGGTTACGGACCCGGAGCTGAACCCCGTTACGGGTCTGGTGCCAGTCCCAGTCGGCGCAGGTCCGCCACTGGCAGGTGAACGACTTGATGTCGATGAGCTCGTAGTCCCGCACCCCACGGACGTTCTTCCTGCCCGGTTCGATCGCCCGCCAGGCGGCAGCAGCGTCCTTCCCGGGCGTATCGGTGCGGTCGATGGTCAGTTCGCTGACGCCGTTCGGTTCCTGGTACTTGACCCAGGTGCTACCGGAGCTGCGCCGCCAGCCGTCCGGCACCGCGACCCTGAAGCCGACCGGATCGGTACGCAGCGTCCAGCCGGCGGGCAGCCCGCCGGCCGTCTCGGACGGACTGGGCGAGGTGGACGGACTGGGCGAGGTGGACGGGGTGGATGCGGCCGCGGTCGATGATGGTGGGGCGGGCTCGGAGGTCGCTGTCGCCGGCGCACCGGCGGTGCCAGCCGTGCCCTGCGGGGTCTCCCGGTCGCCGTCGCCGTCGGTGAGCAGCGGCACGGCCACCACCAAGCCGAGCAGCAGCAGGCAGACCAGGGCGCCGATGAGCACGGCGCGACGGGTCCGCTCCGATCGCAGCTTGCCGGCGGTGAAGACGGTGCCGCGGGCCGGCGTCGGACTCACCGGCGCCGCCGGCATCAGCGAGGTCGGCTGGGGTGCCGCCCGTGTGGCGTCGCCCGTCGGTGGCGGACCGACCCGGTGGGTCGGCTCGGCAGCCGGGGTGGACGCCGGCCGGTCGACCTTCGCGGTCGGCCCCGCGTCCGAGCCCGACGTGGCCGACGCCGCCGCGTCATCCGACGCGGCGTCATCCAGCTCAGCGCGCTGGGCGGCGGCGTCCGGCGCGGCCTGCGTACCGGCCGTCGGGGTGCCCGGCCCGGCCGTCGCAGCGGTCCCGGCGGTGCCCGGCCCCGCGGTGGCGGCTCCCGTCGCGGCCTGGGCCGGCGCGGCGTCCCCGGTTTCCTCCGCGCCCGTCGCGGCGGCGTCCACCTTCGCCGTCGGTGCGGCATCCGAGCCGTTACCTGCCTGGGCGACCGTCGCCGTCGGTGCCGCGTCAGCGACGGGCGGGTTGCTGGTCGACGGGTCCGGAGTGGAGCCAGCACCCGCGACGAGAGGTCCGGCGGGGGGCGGCGTACGGGGCGCGGGCGGGGTGGTCGGCGTGGCCGGCCGATCCCCGGACGGGCGCGGTGCCGGCACCAGCGGTGGGCGCGGCTCGCGCGGACCGTTCGGCCCCGGCCGGCGTACGCCGTCGAGCAGCGAGATGCCCCGGGCCCGCCGGCCACTGGCCCGACGCAGCATACGCTCGGCCGACTCGGCGGTGATCCGCTCCCGGGGATCCTTGCGGAGCAGCCCGTTGAGCACCTGCTTGAGTGGTCCGGCGTTGCGCGCCGGTGGCACCGGCTCGGTGGCGAGCGCGGCCAGGGTGCTGATCGCGGACGGGCGCGCGTACGGCGACTTTCCCTCCACCGCGGCGTAGAGGGTGGCACCCAATGACCACAGGTCGGCCTCCGGCCCAGCGGTGCCGTCCCGGGCCCGCTCCGGCGCGATGTACGCTGGCGACCCGAGCACCATTCCGGTTCGGGTGACGTTCGGGTCACCGGGGATCGTCGCCAGGCCGAAGTCGGTCAGCACCACCCGGCCGTCGTCGCCGAGCAGCACGTTGCCGGGCTTGACGTCGCGGTGCATGATGCCGGCCTTGTGCGCGGCCTTCAGGGCGTTCAGCACCCCCAGCCCGATCTCCACTGCCCTGGCCGGCGACACCGGACCGTCCTCCGCGATGGCGTCCTGCAACGACCGGGACGCCACGTACTCCATGACGATCCACGGGTCGCCGTCGGTGCGGAGCACGTCGAAGATGCGTACGACGTTGACGTTGTTGAGTCGGGCGATGGCGCGCGCCTCGCGCAGCGACCGTTCCCGCATCTCGCGGCGCTCGTCATTGGTCAGACCCGGCGGCGGCACCAGTTCCTTGATCGCGACGTCGCGATGCAGCACCTCGTCGCGCGCCTTCCATACCCGACCCATGCCGCCCTGACCGAGCGGCGAGATGAGCCGGTACCGGTCGGCGACAAGTTGGGGGGAAGCGTCTGACATCGCTGAGACGGTACCCGTCAGCGCTGACGGTCACACCGCCGGCACGCCACTGTGCGACGAAGATCAAGCTCGCGCGGCGTACGCTGGGGGCATGTCTGTCGAGGAGCCGCTGTTCCGGATCGTGCGCGGCGTGCCGACCGCCGAGGAACTGGCCGCGCTGGTGGGCGCGATCGTCTCCCGGTCCCGGCCGGTGGCCGGGTCCGCACCGTCACCGGTCTCGGCCTGGGCGCGCAGCGGACGGCCGGCGGGCGCCGGCCTGGTGCCCGGTTCCGGCGCGTGGCGCGCCTCCGGTCTGCCCCGCTGACCATCGGGTACGCGACCCCGTGTCGGTGCCATGCGTGGGGCTGCCAGGGGCGGCTTCCACCCATTAACCTCACTCAGGGGAACGGGGCCGTGACGGTTGGGAGGGGCCGATGATCCCTGAGGAGGATCGACCAGCGTCCTGGTTACGTGGTGCCGGCAGCGTCGAGGCAGACATCCGCCAGATGCGGGAGTTCGCCGACAAGCTCCGCGCCGAGGTGGAGAGCAACTACACACCGCACCTGTCGTACATCGCCAACGACATGCTCACCCAGGTGTCCAACCCGGCTGACGCCTTCATCGAGTTGGTGCAGTTCATGCGCGCCCACTGGGAAACCCAGCAGGCGGCGGCCAACGCGGTCTGGGGCCTCGGCCACACCACCGGTCACCTGGCAGCCGCGGCCAAGGAAGTCGCCGACCGGTACGGCAGCGCCGACGCCTTCGCTGCGGCCCGGGTGGCCGACGTCCAGCAGGCGCTCGGCCGGATCGGCGTGCCGATCGCCCAGCCCGAGCCATCGCCATCGCTCACCGATCCCTCCGGCCCCGACAACCGGGGGCCGGTGGTGCTGCCGTGAGGGATCCGGGCGTCGGCCGCAACGGCGGTCTCACCGACTGGTATCTGATGAACGTCGCCGACATATGGGCGTGCCTCCAGGACCACAAGGTCGACAACCACTGGCGGCATGTCGCCGGTTGGCGCAAGGTCTGTGAGCTGGCCGACCAGCATCTCGGGAGACTCAGGACGTACCGCGAGAGCCTGGCCCAGGCCTGGCCGCCGGAGACCAACGCCGCCGCCCGCGCCTACATCGCCGAACTGGACGATCTGATCGAGCAGGTACGGCGTACGCACGACGCCGCCGCCGCCAACCAGAACGCCCTGTCGGCGGCCACCCAGGCCATCAGCAGCAGCCGCGGCGAACTCAAGAAGATCTACGACGAGTACGCCGGCAAACTCCAGCAGAAGCGAGCGTGGGAGGAGATCGCAGCCGACCCCAAGGCCGCCGCCGGCAGCCGAACAAGCCAGCCGCCGGTCACCGACGCCGACCTGGAACGGCTGAACATCCAGGCGCGCGGCATCATGTACGGCCTCAGCGGCGAACTCCAGCAAGCCCAAGTAATGCTCCGCCAACCACCGCCTATGCGGCACGGCGACCGCGCCCCTGAATTCACGGACCCGTATTCGGCTGTTACAGCTCCGGTAATTCCACCTATTGTGCCGGTTCCTCTGCCGACGACGGTTTCGCCTTCAACGCAGCCCAAATCCGCACCGAGACCTGTTCCAGCACCTCAGGCTTCCGGAGTCGGTCCAGTGCTCGGCAGCGCCAGACCAAGCCTGGCTCCAGTGCCGACCAACCCCGGAATGCCTGGTTCCCCGCCGCCAGGTCAGACCACATCCCCAGCGCTGGGCGCTCCGCCACCCTTTCAAATCAGGTCAGGTGGCCGGACCGGCATCACAAACCCGGGTCACGTTGGACGGCCGGGGACAAACAACCTTCCCCACGCGACGCCGTCGGCCAACCCGCGCGCCATGCCGCCGGGCGGTCTGATCGGTGGGCTTCCCGGTACCGGATTGAACCAGCCTGCCCCCGGAAGCGCTCAGCCCCGCCGCATCAACCCGATCGGCGGGGTAATTGGAGGGGGCGCTGCCGGCACTGCACCAGCCGGCGGGGCTGGCTCCCGCCCAGGCGGCGGTCGAGGCTTCCCCGGAGCCCATCAAATCCCGGCAATGGGCGGCTTTACCGGCAGCATGGCGACAGGTGCCATGCCGGGCCGCCCGGTCAGGCGCGACCCTGTAGACGAGGAGTCGCGTAGATGGGATCCGGACCATCCGTGGGAGACGGACCAGGGCGTCGACCCGGTCGTTCTGCCCCCCAAGGACGAAGGGCCTATTGATCCTGGCCCTGCCATCGGCTTCAGCAGGTGATTGCCCGGATCGCGCAAGGTCCTGCCGCTCTGTTGGCCGTCGGTGCCGCACTCCTCGCGGGTCCCCCCGCGGCCGCAATCATCACAGCGCCGGTCCCGGACGGTGCAAGCCGCGTCCGGGCCGACCAGTGGCACCTGCGCTACCTGAATGTGACAGAGGCGCATCGCATCAGTCAGGGCGAGGGTGTAACCGTGGCAGTTCCGGATACTGGCGTCGCCCCCCACCCCGACATTCGGCTGAATCTACTACCGGGAACAAGCTTCTTACCGGGGAGCCCAACCGATGGTCGCGAGGATCCGAACGGTCATGGAACAGCGATGGCTGGCCTCATTGGCGCACACGGGCAGGGCCCAATTACAGGGGCACTAGGAATCGCACCCAAAGCAAAAATACTGCCAATCAGAACGTCAAGCCCCAACAACGAAGGCGATGCCGACCGCCTAGCGCTCGCAATCGAGTATGCGGTCGCTAAAGGCGCAGACGTCGTTAGCGTTTCCGGTGGAGGTGGAGTCAGTCCACGCCTACTTCGTGCGCTACAGACCGCCAGATCCGCCAATGTAATCGTTGTAGCCGCAGCAGGAAACAAGCCTCTCGACTCAGCCGTCATCTACCCGGCGGCGGCCAGTAACGTAGTTGCCGTTGGAGGAATCGACCGCAGCGGCGGGCATGCGGAAACCGCAATCACGGGACCACAACTAGACGTGGTTGCCCCTGCAGTCGACATCTACAGCATCAACGCTGGCGAGGGCTACCGTCTAAGCACTGGGACTTCCAACTCGACTGCCATCGTTGCCGGGGCAGTTGCGCTAATCAGGGCCGAGTACCCACATCTGTCTGCCGACGAGATCGTCAACCGGCTGACTGCCACAGCGGTCGATAAGGGGCCGCCGGGGCGGGACGACCAGTATGGCTACGGGGTCATTGACCTGGTGGCGGCGCTGACGGCAGACGTACCGCCGAGGGGTTTCGAATCGGTGCCGGCGACCTCGCCGGAAGGCGCTGGCCCGACCACGGCGGCGGCGGATGGGCCGCGAGATGACGGGGACGGCGCGGCGACCGTGCGGGGTCTGATCACGCTGGGCGTGCTGCTGGCCGCCGGCGGCGCCTGGGCGCTGTTCGTCCGGCACCGGCGCCGATCCGATGACCCGCCGCCGAGGATCACTCGCTGAGGCGTCGCCGGCCGGGCACGACGGCGGGGTGGGTGTTGTGCTCATTAGCGTGATGTCACAGAGAAATAATTATGTCTGTGTGACATCACGCTCGCGAGAAGACTATGGCCCGGGCCGGTCCCGCTGGCGCACCGGGCAAAGAGCCCGTGGAGGCAACGGGCCTGAGGAAAACGAGCCCGACGAGAAGGCGAGCAGAGCGTGGCGGCGTGGGGCATGGCGGGCGAAGCAACCGGTAACGTCGGCACCGTGCCTGATGCTATGCCGCTCCGCCTCGTGCTCGCCTCGGCGAGCCCTGCCCGCCGCAAGTCCCTACAGGCCGCCGGCATCGAGCCGGACGTGCTGGTCAGCGGGGTCGACGAATCGCTCGTGGTGACCGACCGGGCCGAGGATCTCTGCCTGGAGTTGGCCCGACTCAAGGCGCAGGCCGTGCTGACCCGGTTGCGGCCCACGGACGACGAGCGCACGCTCGTGCTGGGCTGTGACTCCGTGCTCGCCTTCGACGGGGAGATCCTCGGCAAGCCGGACGATGCGGCCGACGCTACCCGGCGGTGGAAGCGGATGCGCGGCCGTAGCGGCGTGCTGCACAGCGGCCACTGTCTCGTCGACGTTGTGGGCGGGCGTCGCGCGGAGGCGGTGGCCTCCACGGTGGTCCACTTCGCCGACATCAGCGACCACGAGATCGCCACGTACGTCGGCACCGGGGAGCCGCTCGCGGTGGCCGGCGCGTTCACGATCGACGGGCTCGGCGGGCCGTTCGTGGCAAGGATCGAGGGCGATCCGGGGACCGTTGTCGGGCTGTCGCTACCACTGTTGCGGCGACTACTCGCCGAGCTGGACCTGCGGATCACCGATCTGTGGACGAAGGTCGCGCCCGGCAACCAGATGGTCGAGCCGCTCGGCTAGCGTCCGAGCATGACGCTCAAGTCGATTCCGCTCACTGACGAGCTGCACACGTACCTCGTCGCGCACGGCGCTCCGCCCGACGCGATCGTTCGTGACCTGGCCGAGGAGACGCTGGCCGTCCTGCCCGGGCACGCCTCGATGCAGGTCGCACCGGAACAGGCCGCCTTCCTGACGTTCCTCACCCGGCTGCTCGGCACCCGGCAGGCGGTCGAGGTGGGCACGTTCACCGGGCTCTCCTCGCTGGCGATCGCCCGTGGGCTGGCCGAGGGCGGGCGGTTGACCTGCTTCGACATCTCGGAGGAGTACACGAGCATCGCGCGCCGCTACTGGGCACGAGCCGGTGTGGACGACCGGATCGAGCTGCGTATCGGCCCGGCCGGTGACACGTTGCGGCAGTTGCCGAACGAGCGGTACCTGGACTTCGCCTTCATCGACGCCGACAAGACCGGCTACCCGGTGTACTGGGCCGAGCTGGTGCCGAGGATGCGGCCGGGCGGGGTAATCGCCGTCGACAACGTGCTGCGGCACGGACGGGTGATCGCGCCGCAAAGCGCCGACGACCGGGCGATCGCGGCGTTCAACGACGACGTGCTGGCCGACGTACGGGTCCAGGCGGTGATGCTGCCGATCGCCGACGGCCTGACCCTCGCGTACGTGCACTGAACCGGCGGCCGGTCACACCGGCGCAGCGGCCGGCTGCTCGACGGGCACCGGGGCCGGCAGGGCGCGACCGAGCCGCACCGCGAGCAGCACGGCCGTCGCGATGAAGCCGGGCAGCAGCAGGAACGCCAGGTGCGGGCCGACACCGTCGGCCACCCAGCCGAGTGCGACCGGCGCGATCCCGAAACCCACCCCCATCGAGTACGCAGACCAGCCCGCCGCCTGGTCCGCGGCGTCACCGGCGACGGCCAGGGCGAGGGAGATGGCCAGCGGGTAGTGCAACGCGTTGCCGAGACCCAGCACCACCAGACCGATGACCGCCAGCCAGCCCGCGGTGGCGACCCAGAACACCGTGAACCCGGCCAGCGACAAGCCCAGCGCGGCGAGCAGGAGCGGCACCGGCCGGAAGCGCAGGGCGACGCGTCCTCCGGCGAGCCGGCCGACGAACATGCCGCAGACGATCGCGGCCACCGCCGCCGAGGCGGCCCCGGGAGCCATCCCGGCGTGGGAGCGCAGCACGTCGGCGGCCCACAGGGACAGGCAGACCTCGATCGAACCGGTGACCCCCATCAACAACCAGGCGATCCAGTACGCCCGGGGCAGCCGCCGGCTGGCCCGGGGCACCAGCACCGTCACCCGGGGAGCCGCGACAGCGGTGGCGGCCTTCGGTCCGCGTACCCGAAAGGCCAGTGCGGCGAGGGCGACCAGCGCGATCAGGCCGACCACGACGGCCATCGCCGGCCGCCAGCCCCATCCGGCGTTGACGCTGAGGCCGATCGCCAGCGGGGCGAGGATCCCCATGCCCGCGCACGCGGCGTTGGCCTCGGCCAGCGCGGCCGGAGCGGCCGGCCCGTGCCGGGCGGTGAGCACCACGTTCACGCCGCTGACCAGCAGCGTGCCGGCGGTGGAGATCAGTATGACGACGGCGATGGTGGCTGGCAGGGGGCGCAGCAGGGCGAACCCACCCACCCCGGCGGCCACGCCGGCCAGCCCGAGCCAGATCGTCGGTTTCCGGCCGAACCGGCGGGCGGCCGGGGCGAACAGTGCGCCGCCGGCCAGCGCACCGACCGCGAGGCCGGTGCTGTGCAGGCCGGCGACGGCGGCCGTGGTGCCCTGCTCGTCGCGGAGCAGCGGCACCACCGGCCCGAAGCCGTAGAGGAAGAAGCCCCAGAGCCCGAGCTGGGCGTACGCGAGCCAGGTGATCCGGTCATGGACGAGGCGGGGCACCGCCTCACGCTACAAGCGCGCGGCGCACACCCCGTCCGCGGTGAGAGCGAACTCTCCTCGTCCTTCCTCTCAGCGCACGCTGCGGGCGAACTGGCGGGCTGCCCAGTAGACGCCGGCGGCGGCGAGCACCGCGATGATGGTCAGTCCCTGCCAGACCCGGTCGTTGCTGATGTCGCCGGCGAAGAGTGCCCGGGTGCCGTCGACCGCCCAGGAGAACGGGTTCCACTTGGCGATGCCCTGCAACCAGCCCGGCGCGAAGGCGAGCGGCAGCAGGATGCCGGAGAGCAGCAGAACCGGCTGGGCCACCGTGTTCATCAGCGGGGCCAGCGCGTCCTCGCTCTTGACCTTGAGCGCGACGCCGTAGGAGACGGCCGAGGTCATCAACGCGATCAGGGCGAGCATGAGGTACGCCAGCAGCAGGTCACCGATGAACACGCGCAGGTCGAACAGCAGCGCGAGCAGGGTGATGATGACCGCCTGGGCCATCAGCGACACCACGTCGCGCAGCGACCGGCCGAGCAGCAGGGCGAGCCGGCTGACCGGGGTGACCCGGGACCGCTCGATCACCCCGGCACGGAGCTCGGCGATCAGGCCGAAGCCCTGGAACAGGCCGCCGAAGATGGCCAGCAGCACGAGCAGGCCCGGCACAAAGATCTTGTACGCCTCGGCCTGGGTGGGTGCGTTCAGCGCGGGCTTGAGCAGCGGAGCGAACAGGAGCAGGTACATCACCGGCTGGAAGACGCCGACGAAGACCCACACGGGGTTGCGGAGCAGCAGGTGGAGCTGTCGCTGGAAGATCAGCCAGGTGTCCCGGGCGAGTTTCATGAGATCTCCTGGTCGGGTCAGGACTCGCGCAGCGAGCGGCCGGTCTTGGTGAGGAAAACGTCGTCGAGGCTCGGGCGGTGCAGCTCGATCGACTTCAGGTCGAGCCCGGCGCCGTCGATCCGGCGCAGGATGCGCGGGATGGCGGTGGCGCCCTCGTCCACGAAGAGGCGCAGCCCGCCCTCTTCGAGGACCTCCAGCCGGTTGACGTACTCCTCGCCGTCGAGCAGCTTCTCGGCCTCGCCGGTGGCGGCCAGGTCGAGACCGACCTGCACCACGTCGCCGGAGATCTCCCGCTTGAGGTCGCTCGGCGTACCCTCGGCGACCACCTCGCCGTGATCCATGATCGCGATCCGGTCGCAGAGCGCGTCGGCCTCGTCCAGGTAGTGCGTGGTGATGAAGACCGTCATCCCGTCGGTACGCAGCCGCCGGATCTCGTCCCACATGTGTGCCCGGCTTTGCGGATCGAGCCCCGTGGTGGGCTCGTCCAGAAAAACGATCTTCGGCTCGTGGATGATGCCGAGCGCGATCTCGACCCGGCGCCGCTGGCCGCCGGAGTACGTCTTGCACTTGCGGTCGGCGAACTCGGTGAGCTGGAACGCCTCCAACGCGCGGGCGGCCCGGCGGTGCGCCTCGGCCTTGCCGATGCCGTACAGCCGGGCCTGGAGCACCAGCTCCTCCCGGGCGGTCGACTCGTCCCAGGTGCTGCCGCCCTGGGCGACGTACCCGATCCGGCGGCGTACCTCACCCGGATCCTTGAGCAGGTCGGCGCCGGCGATGGTGGCCTGGCCGCCGTCCGGCTCGATCAGCGTCGCGAGCATCCGGAGGGTGGTGGTCTTGCCGGCGCCGTTCGGGCCGAGGAAGCCGAAGATCTCACCCGCTGTGACGTCCAGATCGACGCCACGTACCGCCTCGACGGTCTTCGTCTCCCGACCGGCCCGGCTGCGGAACGACTTCCGCAGCCCTCTGGTCTCGATCATCAGTACTCCCCGCTCGTGGCCTCCGTCGGCCATCATCGTCACCGGCACTCGACCACATCCGTACGACACCGCGCCGCCGCGACCTGGATCGGACAGTGCGCCATCACACACTGAGCGATCGTTTGGGCCGCCAGGGTGAGCTATAAACTCCCGGTCAGTAACCCGCCGGGAGGAGTCACCAGGTGCGCAAGGTACTCATCGCCAACCGGGGCGAGATCGCCGTCCGGGTCATCCGCGCCTGCCAGGACGCCGGCCTGGGCAGCGTCGCGGTGTACGCAGACTCCGACCGGGATGCCCTGCACGCCACGCTCGCCGACGAAGCGTACGCCCTCGGCGGCGACACCGCGGCCGACACGTACCTGCGCATCGACAAGCTGATCGACGTCGCCGCCCGGTCCGGTGCCGACGCGGTGCACCCCGGATACGGCTTCCTCGCCGAGAACGCCGACTTCGCCCAGGCAGTCATCGACGCCGGGCTGACCTGGATCGGCCCCACTCCGCAGGCGATCCGGGACCTCGGTGACAAGGTCACCGCGCGGCACATCGCCCAGCGCGCCGGCGCTCCCCTGGTGCCCGGCACCCCCGACCCGGTGGGCAGCCCGGACGAGGTGATGGCCTTCGCCGTCGACCACGGCCTGCCGGTGGCGATCAAGGCGGCCTTCGGCGGCGGTGGGCGCGGCCTGAAGGTGGCCCGCACGATGGAGGAGATCCCGCAGCTGTTCGAGTCGGCCACCCGCGAGGCGGTCGCCGCGTTCGGCCGGGGCGAGTGCTTCGTCGAGCGGTACCTGGACCGGCCGCGCCACGTCGAGGCGCAGGTCCTGGCCGACCAGCACGGCAACGTGATCGTGGTGGGCACTCGGGACTGCTCGTTGCAGCGCCGGCACCAGAAGTTGGTCGAGGAGGCACCGGCGCCGTTCCTCACCACCGAGCAGCGGGCCCAGATCCACGACAGCGCGAAGGCGATCTGCCGGGAGGCCGGCTACCACGGTGCCGGCACGGTCGAATACCTGGTCGGCAACGACGGCACCATCTCCTTCCTTGAGGTCAACACCCGGCTCCAGGTGGAGCACCCGGTCACCGAGGAGACCGCTGGCCTCGACCTGGTGCGCGAGCAGTTCCGGATCGCCGACGGCGAGAAGCTGCGGCTCATCGAGGACCCGACCCCGCGCGGGCACTCCATCGAGTTCCGGATCAACGGTGAGGACCCGGGCCGCAACTTCCTGCCCGCCCCGGGCACGGTCACCGCGCTGCGGCTGCCCACCGGCCCCGGCGTGCGGGTGGACACCGGCATCTCGGCCGGCGACGTGATCGGCGGCAACTTCGACTCGCTGCTGGCCAAGGTAATCGTCACCGGCGAGACCCGCACCGAGGCGCTGGAGCGGGCCCGCCGCGCGCTGGACGAGATGGTGGTCGAGGGGATGGCCACCGCGCTGCCGTTCCACCGCCTGGTGGTCCGCGACCCCGCGTTCACCGCCGAGCCGTTCACCGTGCACACCCGCTGGATCGAGACCGAGTTCGACAACACCGTGCCGCCGTTCACCGCCGCCGCGGGCACCGCCGCGGGTCCGGCCGAGCGCGAGACCGTCGTGGTCGAGGTGGGCGGCAAGCGGCTGGAGGTCACCCTCCCGGCCGGCCTCGGCACCGGTACGACCACCGCCGCACCCGCCGCGAAGAAGCCGACCCGCCGGGGCGGCGGAGCCACGGCCGGGACAGCGGCCAGCGGCGACGCGCTCACCTCACCGATGCAGGGCACCATCGTCAAGATCGCGGTCGCCGACGGGGACACCGTCGCCGAGGGTGACCTGGTGGTGGTGCTGGAGGCGATGAAGATGGAGCAGCCGCTGCACGCCCACAAGGCGGGCACGGTCAGTGGCCTGGCGGCCGAGGTCGGCGCGGTCATCACCGCCGGTGCCGCCATCTGCACCATCGCCTGACGGGTAAGGAGGGGCCCCTTATTAACGCCTCGTGTAGTAGAAGGGCCCCTTCCTAACATGTCCGGGCCGACGTCGGCGCACGGGCGGCGTCAGCGGAGCGACTCGGCGGCGGCGGTGCAGACGGCGGCGGTCAACGCGGTCAACACCTGCGAGTCGAGGCGCCAGTGCTGCCAGTAGAGCGGCACGTCCAGCACCCGGCCGGGTGCGATCTCCACGCAGCGGCCGGCGGCCACGTCGGCGTCGGCGATCTGCTCCGCCACCAGCCCCCAGCCGAGCCCGAGCCGGATCGACTCGTTGAACGCCGGCACCGACGGCACGTAGTGCACGGGCGGGTCGAGGGCGTGCCCGGTCACCGTACGCAGGAAGCGATGTTGGATCTGGTCCTTGCGGTCGAAGACCACCACCGGCGCGGCGCTGGCTGCCTCGCGGGTCAGTCCGTCGGCGAACCACCTGTCCGCCACCGACGGGGCTGCCAGCGCCCGGTAGCGCATCGCGCCGAGGCGCCGCACCCGGCAGCCCTGTACCGCCTCGCGTTGTGCGGTCACCGCAGCCGTCACCACGCCGTCGCGCAGCAACTCGGCGGTGTGCTCCTGGTCGTCCTGCCGGATGTCGAAGAAGAGTTCCGGCTGCTCGGGCAGCCGCGCCAGAGCCGCCGGGAACCAGGTGGCGAGCGAATCGGCGTTGACCACGATGGCGACCCGGGTACGACCACGATCGCCGCCGAGCGGGCCCCGCGCGTCGGCCAGCGCCTCCCGTTCGAGCAGCGCGAGCTGACCGGCGAGGCGGAGCAGCGGGCGGCCCGCCTCGGTGGCGTCGCAGGGCCGGTGGCGGCGGACGAGCACCTGCCCGACGGATTCCTCCAGCGCTTTGATCCGTTGGCTGACCGCCGACGGGGTCACGTGCAGCAGGCGCGCCGCCGCCTCGAAGCTGCCCTCGGCGACGACCGCCGCGAGCGTACGGAGCTGGGTCGAGTCCAGGCCGCTCACGAAGCTGAGCTTAACCATCCCAAGAATCTTTAGCTGGACTGATGTGAGCCGCGCTCCTACCGTCGGCGCATGCTCACCTCGGCCCTCGCCGGCTTCTCGCTGTCCATCGCCCTGATCGTCGCCATCGGCGCGCAGAACGCCTTCGTGCTCCGCCAGGGCCTGCGCCGGGAACACCTGGTGCCGGTCGTGCTGACCTGCGCGGTGTCGGACGCCCTGCTGATCGGCGTCGGGATCGCCGGGGTGGGATCGGTGGTGACCGGGCGACCCGACCTGCTCACCACGATCCGCTGGGGCGGCGCGGTGTTCCTGCTCGGGTACGCGGCACTCGCCGCCCGCCGCGCACTGCGCCCCGGCGCGCTCACGCCGGCCGAACGACCGCCAGCCCGGCTCGGCGCGACGCTGCTGGCCTGCCTCGCCTTCACCTACCTCAACCCGCACGTCTACCTCGACACCGTGCTGCTGCTCGGCGGCATCGCCCAGCAGCACCCGCACCGCTGGCTGTTCGGCCTCGGTGCGGCGGCGGCCAGCGTGGTCTGGTTCACCGCGCTCGGCGCGGGTGCCTACCGGCTCGCTCCGCTGCTCGCGCGGGCCCGGGTCTGGCAGGTCCTGGACGGCGTGATCGCGGTGGTGATGGTCGTGGTGGCGGCGGCGCTGCTGCTGGGCTGAGCGGGTGTTTTCGCTTACCACCGGCGGCGCGATCGGCGGTGGGCAGGAATGATGGCCGGGTGCGGTTCCTCAATGGCGCGACTCCGGCGTACGACCTGACCTACAACGACGTGTTCATGGCCCCGGCCCGCTCCGAGGTGGGTTCGCGGCTCGACGTCGACCTGGCCAGCGGCGACGGCACGGGCACCACGATCCCCCTGGTGGTGGCGAACATGACGGCGGTCGCCGGCCGGCGGATGGCCGAGACGGTGGCCCGGCGCGGCGGCATCGCGGTGATCCCCCAGGACATCCCGATCGAGGTGGTGGCCGAGGTTGTCGGCTGGGTCAAGCAGCGGCACCTGGTGCACGACACGGCGATCGCGCTCGGTCCGACCGACACCGTCGGCGACGCGATCCACCTGTTGCCGAAGCGGGCGCACGGCGCGGTGATCGTGGTCGACGAGGCCGGCCGCCCGCTGGGCGTGGTGACCGAGGCCGACACCGTCGGGGTGGACCGCTTCGCCCAGCTGCGGCACGTGATGTCGACCGAGTTGCACACCGTGCCGGCGGACGCGGACCCGCGTACCGGCTTCGACCGGCTCTCGGCCGGCCGGCGCCGGCTGGCGCCGGTGGTCGACGGCGAGGGCCGCCTGGTCGGCGTGCTCACCCGGCAGGGTGCCCTCCGGGCGACGCTCTACAAGCCGGCGGTGGACGACCGGGGCCGGCTGCGGATCGCCGCGGCGGTGGGGATCAACGGGGACGTGGCGGGCAAGGCGGCGGCGCTGCTGGAGGCCGGGGTGGACACCCTGGTCGTGGACACCGCACACGGCCACCAGGAACGGATGATCTCCGCCCTGCGGACCGTCCGCCGGGTCGACCCGGGCGTCCCGGTGGCGGCCGGCAACGTGGTCACCGCCGACGGCGTACGCGACCTGGTCGAGGCGGGTGCGGACATCGTCAAGGTCGGTGTCGGCCCGGGCGCGATGTGCACCACCCGGATGATGACCGGGGTGGGTCGGCCGCAGTTCTCGGCGGTGCTGGACTGCGCGGCGGCGGCCCGGGAGCTGGGCCGCCACGTCTGGGCGGACGGCGGGGTGCGGCACCCGCGCGACGTGGCGTTGGCGCTGGCCGCGGGGGCGTCGAACGTGATGATCGGCTCCTGGTTCGCCGGCACCTACGAGTCGCCCGGCGACCTCTACACCGACGCGGACGGCCGGCGGTACAAGGAGAGCTTCGGGATGGCCTCGGCGCGGGCGGTCAGCGCCCGGACCGCCGAGGACAGCGCGTACGACCGGGCCCGTAAGGCGATCTTCGAGGAGGGTATCTCGACCGCCCGGATGTACCTGGATCCGGCCCGTCCCGGGGTGGAGGACCTGATCGACGAGATCATCTCCGGGGTACGCAGCGCGTTCACCTACGCCGGCGCCCGCACCCTGGCCGAGTACCACGAGCGGGTGCTGGTCGGCGTGCAGAGCACCGCCGGCTACACCGAGGGGATGCCGCTGCCGACGAGCTGGTGAGGCCCGGGCCGGCGGTGCGGATCGTGTCCGTCGCCACTGCCGCGGCAAATTCGTTTGGCCCCTGACTATCAGGGGGCTAATCTGCGGGCCATGAGTCTGATCCAGCTGGGGGACGTGCCGCTCGGCCGGCTGCTGGTGGTCGCCGGGCACCTCACCAGCCAGCGATGGAATCGCTACCTCGCCGACGAGCACGGCCTCACCCAGGCCGGGATGGTCACCCTGATGGCCCTCGCCCAGCACGGCGAGCTGCCGCACCGGGCGGTGGCCGAACTGTGCTTCGTCCGCCCGGCCACCCTCACCGGCATCGTCGACACCCTCGAACGCGACGGCCTGGTGGAGCGGCATCGCGACGACAACGACCGGCGCAGCGTCAAGCTCGCGCTGACCCCGGCCGGTCGGGCCCGGGTCGACGCGCTCACCGCCGCGATCCAGTCCCGACGCCCGCTCACCTCGGTCGACGCCGACCCGGCCAAGGCGGCCATCGTCCGGCGGTTCCTCCTCGAGGTCATCGGCAGCGGCGAGGACCCCGGCACGATGACGGGAGGCCCGACGTGTTGATCCGGCTGCTGCGCAGCGGTCTGCGGCCGTACCACCGGCCGCTGGCCGCCGTGGTGCTGCTCCAGTTCGTCGGCACGATGGCCTCGCTCTACCTGCCGAGCCTCAACGCCGACATCATCGACCTCGGCGTCGCCCGGGGCGACACCGACTACATCGTGCGTACCGGCGGGTGGATGCTCGCGGTGAGCGTGGTGCAGATCGTCTGCTCGATCGTGGCGGTCTACCTGGGCGCCCGGATCGCGATGGGCTTCGGCCGGGACGTGCGGGCGACGGTTTTCGGGCACGTCAACCGCTTCTCGGCCCGGGAGGTCGCCCGCTTCGGCGCCCCGTCGCTGATCACCCGGAACACCAACGACGTGCAGCAGGTGCAGATGCTCGTGCTGATGAGCTGCACCATGCTGGTCGCCGCCCCGATCATGAGCGTCGGCGGCGTGGTGATGGCGCTCCGGGAGGATGTCGGGCTCTCCTGGCTGATGCTGGTCTGCGTGCCGGTGCTGGCAATCGCGCTGGCGCTGATCATCCGCCGGATGGTGCCCGGCTTCCGGCTCATGCAGACCCGGATCGACACGGTCAACCGGGTACTGCGGGAGCAGATCACCGGGATCCGGGTGGTCCGGGCGTTCGTCCGGGAGCCGTACGAGACGCGCCGCTTCGCCACCGCGAACGCCGAGCTGACCGCGACCGCCCTGCGAACCGGCCGGCTGATGGCGTTGATCTTCCCCGTGGTGATGCTGGTGCTCAACGTCTCCAGCGTGGCGGTGCTCTGGTTCGGCGCGCAGCGGGTGGACGCCGGGGCGATCCAGGTCGGCGCGCTCACCGCCTTCCTGCAGTACCTGATGCAGATCCTGATGGCCGTCATGATGGCCACCTTCATGCTGATGATGGTGCCTCGCGCGGCGGTCTGCGCCGAGCGGATCGAGGAGGTGCTCGACACCGACTCCTCGGTGGCGCCCGCCGCGAACCCGGTCGCCGAGGTACCGGCCCGCGCCCACCTGGAGCTGCGGCACGTGCGGTTCCAGTACCCGGGCGCTGCCGAGCCGGTGCTGCGGGACGTCTCGTTCCAGGTCACGCCGGGGACCACCACGGCGATCATCGGCAGCACGGGCGCGGGTAAGACCACTCTGCTCTCCCTGATCCCCCGGCTGGTCGACGTGACCTCCGGCGCGGTGCTGGTCGACGGGGTCGACGTCCGGGAACTCGCACCGGACCAGCTGTGGCGCCGGATCGGGCTGGTTCCGCAGAAGCCGTACCTGTTCACCGGCACGGTGGCGAGCAACCTGCGCTACGGCAACCCGGACGCCACCGACGACGAACTCTGGACGGCGCTGGAGATCGCCCAGGCCCGGGACTTCGTCGAGGCCATGCCGGACGGACTGGACGCGCCGATCTCGCAGGGCGGCACGAACGTCTCCGGCGGGCAGCGGCAGCGGCTGGCGATCGCCCGGGCCCTGGTCCGCGAGCCGGAGATCTACCTCTTCGACGACTCGTTCTCCGCGCTCGACCTCGGTACCGACGCGCGGCTGCGGGCGGCCCTGCGGCCGGTCACCGCCGAGGCCGCGGTGGTGATCGTCGCCCAGCGGGTCTCCACGATCGTCGATGCCGACCAGATCATCGTGTTGGAGGACGGGGGCGTGGTCGGGATGGGCCGACACGAGGACCTGCTACAGACCTGCCCGACGTACGCGGAGATCGTGGCGTCCCAGCAGACCGCGGAGGTGCCGGCATGAGCGAGCGCCAGGGCGTTCCGCAGCAGCCGTCGGCCGAGGGGCGGACGCCGAAGCGACTGCCGCCCGGCGGCCAGCGCGGCGGCCCGCCGTGGATGGGCGCGGGGATGCCGGCGGAACGCTCGATGAACTTCGGGCCGAGCGCCCGGCGCCTGCTGGGTCGGCTGCGCTCACAGCGCCTGCACCTCGCCGCGGTCATCGCGCTCGCGGTGGTCAGCGTCGGGTTGAGCGTGATCGGGCCGAAGGTGCTCGGACACGCCACCGACCTGATCTTCACCGGGGTGATCGGCCGGCAACTGCCGGCGGGCACCAGCACCGAGCAGGCCGTGAACGCGGCCCGCGCGGCCGGCAACGACAACTTCGCCGACATGCTCGCCCGGATGGACGTGCTGCCCGGGGTGGGCATCGACTTCGCGGCGCTGGGCCGGGTGCTGCTGTTGGCGCTGGGCCTCTACCTGGTGGCCAGCCTGCTGATGTGGTGGCAGGGCTGGCTGCTCAACGGCGTGGTCCAGCGGACCGTGCTCAAGCTGCGCGCCGACGTGGAGGACAAGCTCAACCGGCTGCCGCTGCCCTACTTCGACCGGCAGCCCCGCGGCGAGCTGCTCAGCCGGGTCACCAACGACATCGACAACATCTCGCAGAGCCTCCAGCAGACGCTGAGCCAACTGCTCACGTCACTGCTCACCGTGGTCGGCGTACTCGGCATGATGTTCTGGATCTCGCCGCTGCTCGCCCTGGTAGCGCTGGTCGCGGTGCCGCTGTCGGTGGTGGTGACCGGTCAGATCGCCAAGCGGTCGCAGCGCAAGTTCATCGCCCAGTGGACCCACACCGGCGAGCTGAACGGCCAGATCGAGGAGGCGTTCACCGGCCACGAGCTGGTCAAGGTCTTCGGCCGGCAGCGCGAGGTGGAGGCGGCCTTCCACGCCAAGAACGAGGAGCTGTTCCAGGCCAGCTTCGGCGCCCAGTTCATCTCCGGGATCATCATGCCGGCGATGTTCTTCATCGGAAACCTCAGCTACGTGGCGATCGCGGTGGTCGGCGGGCTCCGGGTGGCGTCGGGGACGATGAGCCTGGGCGACGTGCAGGCGTTCATCCAGTACTCCCGCCAGTTCACCCAGCCGCTTACCCAGGTCGCGTCGATGGCCAACCTGCTCCAGTCCGGCGTGGCCTCGGCGGAACGGGTCTTCGCGGTGCTCGACGCCGAGGAACAGACCCCGGACCCGGTCGCACCGGCGCGTGTGGCCGACCCGCACGGCCGGGTCGAGTTCGAGCACGTCTCCTTCCGGTACACCCCGGACAAGCCGCTGATCGAGGATCTGTCGCTGGTGGCCGAGCCCGGTCACACCGTGGCCATCGTCGGCCCGACCGGCGCCGGCAAGACCACCCTGGTCAACCTGATCATGCGCTTCTACGAGCTGGACGCCGGCCGGATCACCCTCGACGGGGTGGACATCACCGCCCTGCGCCGCGACGACCTGCGCGGTCGGATCGGCATGGTCCTCCAGGACACCTGGCTCTTCGGCGGCACCATTCGCGACAACATCGCGTACGGGCGGCCCGACGCCACCGAGGAGGAGATCCTCGACGCCGCCCGGGCCACCTTCGTGGACCGGTTCGTGCGCAGCCTGCCGGACGGCTACGACACGGTGATCGACGAGGAGGGGAGCAACGTCAGTGCCGGCGAGAGACAGCTCATCACCATCGCCCGGGCGTTCCTCGCCGAACCCTCGCTGCTGATTCTCGACGAGGCGACCAGCTCGGTGGACACCCGTACCGAGGTGCTGCTCCAGCGGGCGATGGCGGCCCTGCGGTCGGAGCGGACCAGCTTCGTCATCGCGCACCGGCTCTCCACCATCCGCGACGCCGACCTGATCCTGATGATGGAGAACGGCCGCATCGTCGAGCAGGGCACCCACGAGGAACTGCTCGCGGCGCACGGTGCGTACCACCGGCTCTACCAGTCCCAGTTCCATCAGGCGGTCAGCGGTGACGACCCGGTGGCGCTACCGGCGGGGTCGACCGCGAGGTGACCCCGCCGGTAGC
>NZ_JBFBAO010000088.1:0-19957 GCF_040682255.1 Micromonospora sp. NPDC051296
ATCACGATGTCGGCGGTGCCGTCGGCGACCATGGCCAGGGCCTGCTCGGCCTCCTTCGGCGTCTGGAACCGGGACAGCTGCCGGATGGTCACCGGGAACTGGCTCATCCGCTCGGCGAAGGTGTTGTAGTGCTGCTGCACCAGCAGGGTGGTGGGCACCAGCACGGCGACCTGCTTGCCGTCCTGCACCGCCTTGAACGCCGCCCGTACCGCGATCTCGGTCTTGCCGTAGCCGACGTCGCCGCAGATCAGCCGGTCCATCGGGACGCTCTGCTCCATGTCCCGCTTGACCTCTTCGATGGCGGCGAGCTGGTCGGGCGTCTCCTGCCAGGGGAAGGCGTCCTCCAGCTCCCGCTGCCACGGGGTGTCCGGCCCGAAGTTGTGCCCCTTGGACGCCTTGCGGGCGGCGTAGAGCTGGATCAACTGGGCGGCGATCTCGCGGACCGCCTTGCGGGCCCGGGCCTTGGACTTCTGCCAGTCCGAGCCACCCATCTTGTGCAGCGTCGGCTGCTCCCCACCGACGTATCGGCTGAGCTGGTCGAGCTGGTCGGTGGGGACGAACAGGCGGTCGCCCGGCTGGCCGCGCTTGCTCGGGGCGTACTCGATGACCAGGTACTCCCGGGAGGCGCCGTTGACCGTACGCTGCACCAGCTCGACGTACCGGCCGATGCCGTGCTGCTCGTGCACCACGTGGTCGCCGGCCCGCAGCTCCAGCGGGTCGATGGTGTTGCGCCGCCGGCTCGGCATCTTGCGCATGTCCCGGGTCGAGGTGCCCCGACCGCCGGTGATGTCGTTGCCGGTGAGCAGCACAAACCGGGCTGCCTCGTCGACGAAGCCACCGGTCAGGCTGCCGCAGGTGACCAGCAGCTCGCCCGGAGCAGGCGCGGCCGGCACCTGCTCGACCATCCTGGCCCCCAGGCCGCCGTCGCGGAGCACCTCCACCGCCCGCTGGGCGGGACCGTGCCCCTCGAAGACCAGCGCGATCGACCAGCCCTCGCCGGCCCACCGCTTCAGGTCGTCGACCACCCGGGCGGTCTCGCCGTGGTAGAGCGGGGCGGGCTGGGCGGTCAGGGTCACCGCGATCGCGTCGTCGGGCGTGATATCAACCGGCTCCGGCTCGTCCTCCCAGGGCCGCCGTTCCGGGGCCGCGCCCGGCTCGGCCATAATTCGGCCGCCGCGCCGGGAGCCGGCACTCCGGTCCGAATCAAGGCCGTCGGCCAGCCCGAACGGGGACAGCGTCCACCAGGGCTGGCGCAGCTTCCCAGCCGCCGCGCGTACGTCGGCCAGAGTGCGGAACGCCGCAGCGCCGAGGTCGATCGGGGCCTGGCCCCCGACGGCGGCCGCGGCCCAGCTGGCCTGGAGGAACTCCTCCGAGGTACGCACCAGGTCGTGCGCTCGGGTGCGGATCCGCTCCGGGTCACAGAGCAGTACGTGGGTGCCGGCCGGCATGCAGTCCAGCAGCAGCTCCATGGAGTCACCGCCGATCAGTGCCGGCGCGAGGGACTCCATCCCCTCCACCGGTACGCCGCCGGCCAGCTTGTCCAGGATCTCGGCCAGCTCCGGGTGCTGCCCGGCCAGCTCCGCGGCCCGCTCCCGGACCGCCGGGGTGAGCAGCAGCTCCCGGCAGGGCGGCGCCCAGAGCTGGGCGACCTGCTCGATGGTGCGCTGGTCGGCGACGGCGAAGGTGCGGATCTCCTCCACCTCGTCGCCCCAGAACTCGACCCGGGACGGATGCTCGTCGGTGGGCGGGAAGACGTCGAGGATGCCGCCGCGCACGGCGAACTCCCCCCGCTTGGTGACCAGGTCGACCCGGGCGTACGCCATGTCGGTCAGCCGGCGGGCCACCTGCTCCAGGTCGGCCTCGGCGCCGGCCGCCAGCCGCACCGGCTCCAGATCACCGAGCCCCTTGAGCTGCGGTTGCAGCACCGAGCGGACCGGCGCGACCACCACCCGCAGCGGGCCGGTACGCCCGTGCGCGTCCGCCGAGTCCGGATGCGCGAGTCGGCGCAACACCGCCAGCCGCCGGCCGACGGTGTCGGAGCGGGGCGAGAGCCGCTCGTGCGGCAGCGTCTCCCAGCTCGGGAAGATCGCCACCTGCTCCGGCGGCAGCAGGCCGCCCAGCGCGGCAACGAGATCCTCGGCCTCGCGGCTGGTAGCGGTCACCGCCAGCACCGGCCGCCCGGCTCCCCCGCCCGCCGCTGCGGCGGCGTTAGCCAGCCCGGGTGCGGCACCGCCGGCCGATTCCGATGCGGTGCCGCCGCGCTCGCCGGTCGGGTCGCCGCTGGCGGGATCCGCCGCGACGGCAGCGACCGCGAACGGACGCAATGCCGGCGGGGCGGTCAGGTCGAGGCCGTCGACCTGGGCCGCACCGGAGCGCGCCAGGTCACGGACGCGGGCCAGGCCCGAATCGGCCAGTGCAGCGGCGAACAGTCCGGTGAGCGCAGTCATGATCACTTCCGAGGTGAGGGCACGACGATCACCCCGCGTCCGGCCGGACGGGGGGTTATACCGGTCGACACTATCTCCCCGGCGAGACGATCCACCGCCGTCCCTGGATCCCTGGTCGCCACCACCGCCCCTGGGCTGCCGGTCCGCGGTGCCTTCGGCGAGCGGGAGATCTTGACGCCGGTTCGCGGCTGTGGTCGGCTGCCGAGAATGAGCGGGGAGTTTCGGGCACAGTTCGACGCGGAGGTCGTTTTCGCCAACGGCGGCGGCCTGCGGACCGAGGGATTCCGGCTCGACATCCCGAGCAACGAAATCGACGACAGCGACCTGGCGGCGCTGTTCGTCCGGCACCTCGGCCTGCTGATGGTGGCCGAGGTGCGGATCACGAACAAGACGATCATCGAGGAGGCCCACAAGGGTGGGCGCGCCGTCGCCGGTGCGGCGGGCGGGACCGGCGGCCGCCGCCTGGTCGAGTTGAGCCATGTGATCAGCGATGGGCTGACCACCCTGCCCGGCTGGCCGGCGCCCCGGATCAGCGAATGGCTGTCCCGCGAGGCGTCCCGGGAGCGGTACGCCCCGGGCACCGAGTTCCAGGTGGCCCGGATAGACATGATCGCCAACACCGGCACCTACCTGGACACGCCCGCACACCGGTACGCCGACGGGGCCGACCTGGCCGGCACCGCCCTGGACCGCCTCGCCGACCTGCCCGGGATCGTGGTACGACTGCCCGCCGGCACCCGCGCGGTGGACCGCCTGCTGCTAGCGCCGTACGACGTCGCCGGGAAGGCCGTGCTGCTGCACACCGGCTGGGACGCGCACTTCGGCACCGACCGGTACGGCGCTCCGGAGGCGCCCTACCTGACCGGCGACGGTGCCCGGGCACTGGTGGACGCGGGTGCCACCCTGGTCGGCATCGACTCGATCAACATCGACGACATGGGCCCCACGGCGGCTGGTGAGCGTCCCGCGCACAGTGCCCTGCTGGCCGCCGGCATCCCGATCGTGGAGCACCTCACCGGGCTGGACGGGCTGCCGCCCGACGGCTTCCGGTTCACCGCCGCCCCACCGCTGGTGGCGGGCATGGGCACCTTCCCGGTCCGCGCGTTCGCCGCAGTCGACGCCTGACCGTCGCCCCGGCCGGTCGCTGATCGTTGGCAGTGGAGTGACACGACACGCCGGTGCAGGAGTCGCTGAAGCGCCAACGATCAGATGCGTGGTCGAGGGAGCACCCGGCGCGGGCGTCTTCGTGCGCGACCCGAACCACTGACCCCGCCATGACGCAAGTTGACGATGCCGGGTGGGTCGGTCATCAGCCCGTCGGTGTTTGGCGACGAACGTCAGTAGCGCACTGAGATCCGGTGCTTGACCGCGTCGATCCGGACCTCGCCGCCGTACGGGATGATCAGCTGCGGGTCGGTATGGCCGAGGTCGACGTCGAAGACCAGCACCGCGTCCGGTTGGTACTCGGCGAAGGCCCGGGTGACTGCGGCGCGCTGGTCCCGGGCGTAGTCCGCCTTCTCGGCCGGCGTCAACCGGCGGCCGAAGTCCCACGCCTTGGCGCGGCCGACCAGCGCGGCGGGGAAGCCGGCGAGCAGGCCGCGTTCGCCGAGGTTGCGCAGCATCCGGTAGACCTCGATGGCTGGCGGTAGCTCCTCGGAGGTCTCCATCAGGAAGATGGAACCGGCCAGCGACTCCACCGGGCCGACCCGGTCAGCGGCGAGCAGCCAGTGCAGCACCTCCAGGTTGCCACCCCAGGTGCGGCCCTCGACCACGGCGGCTGGGCCCTGCCAGCGCCAGCCCGCGCCGGGGAACATCACCGGCTCGTCCGCCAGGCACCCGGGATTGTTCCAGTCGTTCGGCTCGTCGCCCCACTCCGGCGCCGGGGTCAGGTCGTACCAGCCGGAGGTGAACAGCGCGGCGCGCAGCGAGTCGGCGGTCAGCGGGTGCAGCGCGCCGGGCCGACCGAGGTGCACCAGCACCGATCCGCCGTGGTAACTCACGATGCCGAGGCGGTGCAGGTCGTTGAGCATGTTGGTGTTGTCCGAGTAGCCGAAGTAGGGCTTCGGGTTGGCCCGCAGCACCTCGTCGTCCAGGTGCGGGGTGACGGTGATCAGGTCGTCGCCGCCCACCGTGGCCAGCACGGCCGTGATGTCCGGATCGGCGAAGGCCTCGGTCAGGTCCCGGGCCCGGTCACGCGGGTCGGCACCCATGATCCGGGTGGTCGGGTACTCCACCGGCTCCAGGCTGTACTCCTCGCGCAGCCGGCGCAGCCCCAGTTCGTACACCTGCGGGAACAGACCCGGCAGCCCGGCGGAGGGTGAGACGACCGCGACCCGGTCGCCGGGCTGCGGTTTCGCGGGATAGATCAACGACGCCATGTGCCGACGCTACCGGCCGCCCACAGGGCGGAGCCGTCGTCAACACCGCCGAACATGATGAAGGCGACAACCCGGGGTCCCTCCTTACAAGCGGGTTCACGCGGATACGATCGGGGGAGTCGGACAGCGCTGTCCTTCGTACTCACGTAAGGAGCGCATGGTGACCGACCAGCACGATCACGACGGCCCCGACGCCGCCCTGCGCGCCGACATCCGCCGCCTGGGCACGCTGCTCGGGCAGACCCTGGCCCGCCAGGAGGGGCGCCCGCTGCTCGACCTCGTCGAGGAGATCCGCGCCCAGGTCCGCACCGACGCCCCGGCTGCCGCCCGACGGCTCGGCGGGCTCGACGTGACCACCGGCACCAAGCTGGCCCGCGCCTTCTCCACCTACTTCCACCTGGCCAACATCACCGAACAGGTGCACCGGGCCCGCGACCTGCGCCGCCGCCGCGCGGTGCAGGGTGGCTGGCTGGACCAGGCGGCGAAGATGATCGCCGAGCGTGGGGTGCCGGCCGAGGAGATCGCCTCGGTGGCCCGCCGGTTGGCGGTACGCCCGGTCTTCACCGCCCACCCGACCGAGGCGGCCCGCCGGTCGATCCTGTCCAAGCTGCGCGCGATCGCCGACGAGTTGGACGCCGAGACGGCCAACGCGATCCTCTACGGCGCCAGCGACGAGGGCCCGGCGAACCGGCGGCTGGCCGAACTGCTGGACCTCATGTGGCAGACCGACGAGCTGCGGCTGGACCGGCCGGACCCGACCGACGAGGCCCGCAACGCCATCTACTACCTGCGTGACCTGCACGCCGAGGCGGCTCCGCAGGTGCTCGACGACCTCGCCGAGACGCTGCGCACCCTCGGCGTGGAGACCTCGCCGACGGCCCGGCCGCTGACCTTCGGCACCTGGATCGGCGGCGACCGGGACGGCAACCCGTTCGTCACCCCCACGGTGACCCGCGAGGTGCTGGCCATCCAGCACGAACATGGCCTGTCCGCCACCGAGGCGGCGCTGGACGAGCTGATCAACGAGGTGTCCGTCTCCCGCCGGTTGCGCGGGGTGTCGCTGGACCTCTCCGCCAGCCTCGCCGCCGACCTCGACGCGCTGCCCGAGGTGGCGCCTCGGTTCCGTCGGGTGAACGCCGAGGAGCCGTACCGCCTGAAGGCCCGCTGCGTACGCGCCAAGCTCGCGAACACCCGGGCCCGGCTGCGTCAGGGCACGCCGCACGTGCCGGGGCGCGACTACCGCGGCTCCGCCGAGCTGATCGCCGATCTGGAGCTGCTGCGCGCCTCGCTGGCCCGCAACTCCGGCCAGCTCACCGCCGTCGGCCGGCTCGCCTCGACCATCCGTACCGTCTCCGCGTTCGGCCTGCACCTGGCGACCATGGACGTCCGCGAGCACGCCGAGGCACACCACGCGGTGCTGGCCCAGTTGTACGCGGCGGTCGGCGAGGTCTCCGACTACCCGGCGCTGACCCGGCTGGAGCGCACCAAGCTGCTCGCCGACGAGCTGACCGGCCGTCGGCCGCTGTCCACGGCGGACACCCCGTTGACCGAGACGGCCCGCAAGACGTTCGACGTGTTCGGCACCATCCGCGATGCGCAGGACCGGTTCGGCACCGAGGTGATCGAGTCGTACATCATCTCGATGACCCTCGGCGTGGACGACGTGCTCGCGGCGGTGGTGCTCGCCCGCGAGGCCGGGCTGGTCGACGTGCACAGCGGCCGGGCCCGGATCGGCATCGTGCCGCTGCTGGAGACCCCGGCCGAGCTGAACGCCGGTGGTGACCTGCTCGACGAGTTGCTGTCGCTGCCGGCGTACCGGGCGCTGGTGGCCGCCCGGGGCGACGTGCAGGAAGTGATGCTCGGCTACTCGGACTCCAACAAGGAGGCCGGCATCACCACCAGCCAGTGGTCCATCCACCGGGCCCAGCGGTCGCTGCGGGACGTGGCCGCCCGGCACGGGGTGCACCTGCGGCTGTTCCACGGCCGGGGCGGCACGGTGGGGCGCGGCGGCGGGCCGACGCACGACGCGATCCTGGCCCAGCCGTACGGCACGCTGGACGGCGCGATCAAGGTGACCGAGCAGGGCGAGGTCATCTCCGACAAGTACACGCTGCCCGCGCTGGCCCGGGAGAACCTGGAGCTGACCGTGGCCGCCGTGCTGCAGGCGACGCTGCTGCACACCGCGCCCCGGCAGCCGGCCGAGATGCTGGAGCGCTGGGACGCGGCGATGGACGCGGTGTCGGAGTCCGCGTACCGGTCGTACCGGTCGCTGGTGGAGGATCCGGATCTGCCGGCGTACTTCTGGGCGTCCACGCCGACCGAGCTGCTCGGGGCGTTGAACATCGGCTCCCGGCCGGCGAAGCGGCCGAACACCGGTGCCGGGCTGTCCGGGCTGCGGGCCATTCCGTGGGTGTTCGGCTGGACCCAGACCCGGCAGATCGTGCCCGGCTGGTTCGGGGTGGGCTCCGGCCTGGCCGCCGCCCGGGAGGCCGGCCTGGCCGACGTGTTGGCCGAGATGCACCGCAACTGGCACTTCTTCCGCACGTTCCTGTCGAACGTGGAAATGATGGTGACCAAGACCGACCTCGGCATCGCCCGCCGGTACGTGGAGACCCTGGTGCCGAAGAAGCTGCACCCGATCTTCGAGAAGATCGAGCAGGAGTACGAGCTGACCAAGCGGGAGGTCCTGGCGGTGACCGATTCGCCGGACCTGCTGGAGAACTCCCCGGTCCTGCAACGCACCCTCGCGGTACGCGACACCTACCTGGAGCCGCTGCACCACCTACAGGTGGCGCTGCTGCGGCAGTACCGCGACTCCGGCGCCGCCGGACGGGCGGTGGCCACCGCGCCGGGCGGCCGGCGGGCCCCCGGCGACGGCACCGCCCTGGAGCGCGCCCTGCTCACCACGGTCAACGGCATCGCCGCCGGCATGCGCAACACCGGCTGACGTGTAAGGAAGGGGCCCTTGTTAACGCCTCCGGTAGAGGAAGGGCCCCTTCTTAACGCCTGACCGCCGGGTGGTCGCGTCAGAAGTCGCCGCCACCGAAATCGCCGCCGCCGAAATCGCCGCCGCCGAAGTCACCGTCGCCGAAGTCGGCACTGACGTCGCCCGGGTCGGCGCCCGCCGCTGCGGCGGCGTCGTACCCGGGGTCGCCGAAGGACGGCGAGAAGAGCGCGTCGGCGATCAGCATGCCGCCGATGACCCCGGCGCCGGCCCCCAGCGCCGTCTTCCACCACGGGGTGGAGTACCAGCCCGCCGGCACCGGCCGGCCGCGCATCCGCCCGCCTGGGTAGTAGTAGGGCGTGTCCCGGCCGGGCTGCGGGCCGGCCTTGAACGTCTGGCCCTGGACGTCGACCTGCCGAGGCACGGTCAACGCGCCGGCCCCGCTCGCGGCGGCCAGGGGTGGCAGGTCCGGTCCCGGTTCGATGCCGAGCGCCAAGCGGGCGGCCCGGATGTAGGTGAGCCCCTCCACCGCCGTCTCCCGGGCCAGCCGGTACTGCGTGATGCTCTTGGCCTGCTGCAGTTGCGAGCCGGCGGCGTGGTAGCGCTCGGCGGCGTCGGCCAGCGCCTGACGCACCGCCGGATCGTCACCGCCGAGGTTCATCAGCTGACCGCCAAGGCGCTCGTACCAGCGTCGCGCGTCAGCCTGCACGTCGGCGAGTTCGCGCGCCGCACGCTGCCGCTGCCACCAGACCAGGCCGGCAACGAGCACCACCATCAGGAGTACGACCAGCAGAGGTTCCACGGATCAAACGTACCCACCCGGCGCCACGGACCCACCTGCCGAGCGGCCGACCCCCCGTTACCCCACAGCCGGCCGCCCCATTCCGCCCGCTCAGGTCACATGGTCGACCGCAGCGCCCCGTAGCCGAGCAGGAGCACGATGACGGTGACGCTCACGTAGGTCAGGGTGCGCAGCAGCGGACGGCGATGCGGCGCCCGCGAGAGCAACGCGGCGCTGGTCAGTTGACCCACGAGAACCATCAGCGGCGCGAAGATCAGAATCCCGGTCCGCTGAGAGCCGCCGAAGGCCGGCGTCGGGTACACCGATCGGAGTGCCGAATCGATCATGGCGAGCCACGAGACCGGCGCAGGATCTCCCACGACGGCCTGCGACGCGATGGCGAGGAACTCCACCGGGGACGAGCCCGGTCGAGGAACGCAATTCCGCCGCGTAGTCCTGAGGCGACTCGACGGCGATCTGCTCAGGATTCTCCTCCAGGTGCTGCCGCAGATCGTTGACAAGTTCACGACGGCGTCGCCACGGCACATCCAACAGGAGGTTATCCACCGTCGAGACGTACTCCTGAATTCCCGTGGATTGCCTCCAGCGGCGAGGCGCGAGCACCCATCGCGGCGCGGGTCGCTCATCTTTGGCAAGCTCGGGAGATGGAGCTAACGACCCTGGCGGTTGTCGTCGTCTGCCTCGGTGCCGGCGGCGCGGTCGGCTGGTTCGCCGCCCGGTCCCGCGCGGCGACCGAGATCGCCCGGCTGGACGCCACCCTGCGCGCCACCCGCGAGGGCGAGGGGCGGCTGGAGCAGTCGATGCGGGCGTTGAGCTACGAGGCGACGGCCCAGTCGCAGGAGGCGGTCGCGCGGGCGGTGGCCCCGCTGCACGAGACGCTGCGCCGCTACGAGCAGCGAGTGGCCGAACTGGAGCGCGACCGGGTCGACGCGTACGCCGAGCTGCGTGAACAGGTCCGGGCGATGAGCACGGTCTCCGGCGAGTTGCGCACCGAGACCAAGCAACTGGTGGCGGCGCTGCGCGCGCCGCAGGTGCGCGGCCGGTGGGGCGAGCACCAGCTGCGCCGGATCGTCGAGGCCGCCGGCATGTTGGAACACTGCGACTTCTCCGAGCAGGTCACCGCTGCCACCGACCACCAGACGGTCCGCCCCGACCTGGTGGTACGCCTGCACGGCGGCCGGACCGTGGTGGTGGACGCGAAGGCACCGTTCGACGCGTACCTCACCGCGATGGAGGCGCGCGACGAGCGCGGCCGGGACGCCCACCTCGACGCGCACGCCCGGCACCTGCGGGCCCACGTCGACGCGCTGGCCGCCAAGTCGTACTGGGCGGCGTTCGAGTCCACTCCGGAGTTCGTGGTGCTCTTCGTGCCGGCCGACCCGTTCCTGGACGTGGCCCTGCAACGCGACCCCACGCTGCTGGAGCACGCCTTCGCTCGCAATATCGTGCTGGCCACTCCGGCCACTCTGGTCGCGATGCTGCGTACGGTGGCCTGGTCCTGGCGGCAGGAACAGCTTGCCCACAACGCGATGGAGGTGCACTCACTGGCCCGGGAACTCTACGGGCGACTGTCCACCCTCGGCGAGCACGTCGGCAAGCTCGGCACCTCGCTCGGCGGGGCGGTTACCGCGTACAACCGGGCAGTGGGGTCGCTGGAAGCGCGGGTGCTGGTCAGTGCCCGGAAGCTGGCCGAGCTGGGCGTTTCCGACCAGGAACTGGTCACGCCGGGGCAGGTGGAGCTGGCACCCCGGCAACCGCAGGCGCCCGAGTTGCTTAGCGACTATTCCACATCGGATGGTCGAAGTCGGTCAGCCGAATCACGCCCCTGACAGCCGCGATGTGACAAAGAGAGACTTGAATGTCACGAGATGGTCACAACGCCCTTGTCGGTAGTGACATCGATGGTCGCTACCGCGAAGTATTTCGCTCACGCGTGCCCTGTATCTGAGGGCGCCCTGTTCTCTGGAGGAAAGAGAACGTGAGTAAACCCCGGAACCTGAGCCGGCGTACCTCCGCCGCGCTCTTCGCATCGGTCATGGCGGCCAGCGCCGTGACCGTGGCGGGCGGTGCCGCCACCGCGAGCGCCGCACCTGCCGCCGACCCCGCGCAGGTCACCCCCGTTGAGGCGCTGGGCCAGCACGACGCCAAGCTGCTCGCCGAGGCGGAGGCGAAGAAGGCACCCACCGTCACGATGATCGTCGCCACCGAGAAGGGTAAGGCGAAGGACGTCGCGGAGGACCTCAAGGACCTCGGCGCCGCGGTCACCGAGCGCTACGACACCATCGGCTACGTGCTGGCCAAGGTGCCGACCAGCAAGGCGGTCAAGGCCGCCACCCTGCCCGGCGTCGCCGCGGTCGACCTGGACGAGAAGATCCAGCTGCCGGACCCCAAGCCGGAGGTCGTTCAGGGCGCCAAGAAGGGCGACAAGCAGGGCAGCACGCTCAGCGGCCCGGGCGCCAGCACGCCCGCCGACAACGCGTACATGCCGACGGGCGAGACCGGTGCGGTCAAGTTCGTCAAGCAGAACGCGAAGTGGGACGGCCGCGGCGTCACCATCGGCATCATGGACTCGGGTGTCGACCTGGAGCACCCGGCGCTGCAGCAGACCACCACCGGCGAGCGGAAGATCGTCGACTGGGTCACCGCGACCGACCCGTTCGAGGACGCCACCTGGCGGCCGATGATCACGCAGGTGACCGGTCCGACGTTCACCGTGGCGGGCCGCACCTGGACTGCGCCGGCCGGCACCTACCGGTTCAACCTGTTCAGCGAGTCGATCACCAACAACAGTGAGCCGGCCGGTGACGTCAACCGCGACGGCGACCGGACCGACCAGTTCGGCATCCTGTTCGACCCGGCGACCAACAACATCTGGGTCGACACCGACCAGGACGGCGACTTCACCGACGAGACCGTGATGCGGCCGTACAAGGAGAAGTTCGACGTCGGCTACTTCGGCACCGACGACCCGGCGACTCCGGTCAAGGAGCGGATGTCGTTCGTTGTCGAGTACCGCAAGAACATCGACACCACTCCGGTCGGCGGCCCGGGCCTGGTCGACTACGTCAACATCGGCATCATCGAGAGCGCGCACGGCACGCACGTGGCCGGCATCACCGCCGCCAACAGCATGCTGGGCAACAGCGCGTTCAACGGTGCCGCCCCCGGCGCCAAGATCGTTTCCTCCCGCGCCTGCTCCTGGGGCGGCGGCTGCACGTACGCCGCGCTCACCACGGGCATGGCCGACCTGGTGATCAACCGTGGGGTCGACGTCATCAACATGTCGATCGGCGGCCTGCCGGCGCTCAACGACGGCAACAACGCCCGCGCCACCCTCTACAACAACCTGATCACCACCTACGGGGTGCAGATGTTCATCTCGGCCGGCAACTCCGGCCCGGGTGTGAACACCATCGGCGACCCGTCGGCCTCGAGCAACGTGGTCAGCGTGGCGGCGAGCGTCAGCAAGGACACCTGGCTGGCCAACTATGGCTCGGTGGTCAAGAAGAAGAACGCCCTGTTCAACTTCTCCTCGCGCGGCCCGCGTGAGGACGGCGGCGCCAAGCCGAACATCGCCGCCCCGGGCTCGGCCATCTCCACCACCCCGGTCTGGCAGGCCGGCAGCCCGGTCGCCGAGGCCGGCTACGCGCTCCCGCCGGGCTACGGCATGTTCAACGGTACGTCGATGGCCTCACCGCAGGCCGCCGGTGCCGCCGCGCTGCTGCTCTCGGCAGCCAAGGCGACCGACAAGGGCGTCACGCCGGAGGCGCTGCGCCGGGCGATCTACTCCTCGGCCAAGCCGATCGCCGACACCCCCGCGTACGCGCAGGGTTACGGCATGTTCGACGTGCCGGGCGCGTGGAAGCTGCTCAAGAAGGGCGTGGAGACCCGCTCCTACACCTCCGACGCCCCGGTCTGCACGCCGCTGTCCAACCAGCTGGCCACCCCGCACCGAGGCACCGGCGTCTACAACCGCTGCGACTCGGCCAACGGTGGCCACAAGGTCAACGAGTCGAAGTCGTACCAGGTCCAGCTGACCCGGACCAGCGGCCCGGCCGGCAACATCAGGCACAACGTCGGCCTGCGTGGCAACGACGGCACCTTCTCGGCGCCGAAGAACGTCACCCTGCCGCTGAACCAGACCGTCACCATCACGGTCACCGCCAAGCCCAAGACGGCGGGCGCGCACGGCACGATCGTCACCGTCGACGACCCGGCCACCAACACGATCGACTTCGAGTTCTCCGCCGTGGTGGTGGCCTCGAACGACGTCAGCGCGCCCAACTTCGCCTACTCGGGTCAGGGCTCGGTGGACCGCAACAGCACCACGTCGTACTTCGTGACGGTGCCGCCGGGCACCGGTGCGCTGCAGGTGAACCTCTCCGGCATCGCCACCGGGTCGCAGACCCGCTTCATCGCCATCAACCCGTACGGCGTGCCGGTGGAGAGCACCTCCAGCCTGGCCTGCTTCACCAACCACGTCAGCACGGTCGTCTGCAACACGTTCGAGCGTGACTACCAGAACCCGATCCCGGGTGTCTGGGAGATCGAGGTCGAGTCCCGGCGGACCTCGCCGTCCCTGAACAACCCGTACCAGCTCCAGGCGCGGGTGCAGGGCGTCGCGGTCGAGCCGGCCGTGGTCGAGCTGCCGGCGGTCAACGCCGGTGTCGCGACCCCGGTCACCTGGTCGCTGAAGAACACCTTCGGCCCGGTCACGGTGACCGGCCAGGGCGGCCCGCTGTCCAGCGTGCACGCCGAGCGGCCGACCATCGTCGAGCTGGCCCAGCAGGAGTTCACCGTCGAGGTGCCGGCGGGCGTCACCACCTTCACCGCCCGCATCGGTAACCCGTCGAACGCCAGTGCCGACCTCGACCTGTTCGTCTACCGGGGCAGCACGCTGGTGGGCTACAACGCCGACGGTGACTCGGAGGAGTTCGTGACCCTCACCAACCCGGTGGCGGGCACCTACACCGTCGTCGTGGACGCGTACTCGGTGGACGGCGCGGGTGGCAGCACCGCGTACGACTACCGTGACTCGTTCTCGTCGCCGGCGCTGGGCACGCTCACGGCGTCGAGCAGCTCGCTCACCCTGGCCCACGGCGCCACCGGCACCCTCTCGGGTACGGTGACCGCCCAGTCCGCCCCGTCCGCGGGCCGGACGCTCTCCGGTGAGCTCGCCGTGGTGACCAACGAAGGCGCGGTCGTCGGCCGCGGCGCGGTCTCCATCGGTGCGGTGAACTGACACACCACCACCCAAAAGGGAGCCCGTCTCCGGACCTCCGGAGACGGGCTCCCGTCTGTCTGGGACCGCTCAAGTCGTGACCGCTTGTCGGCCCGCCCACCAGCCGCCTCGCTGGCTGGCGTCGGCGGGCAGCGTGGTCAGGAACGGCGGGCGGAGGCCACCTTGAACGGCGTGCCCTGCTGGCAGGTGGTGAGCATGTCCGGCGCGGGCTGGCCGGTCACCGTCACCGACGCGCCCGCGGTCAGCACGTCGCGGGGGCCGCCGAGCAGCAGGTAACCGTCGAGCAGCAGGCAACCGGGCTCGACCCCGGACTCGACCCGACCGGTCAGGGTCATCGCAGCGGTCGCCGTCGGCTTCGGCGGGCCGCCCCGGGTCTTGCCGGGCAGCGGGGTGACCGGAGCCGTGGGGTCCACCGGGTCGGAGGGCGAGGGCATGGCGCCGGTCGGATCCGGGGTCGGCAGCTCGGTCACGGGTGTCACTCCCGTCGGGGTCGGTGCGGCGGGGCCGTCCCCCGCTCCCTGGCCGCCGCAGGCGACGAGCGCCGTGCAGACGATCAGCGCGGTGGCGGCGATCCGAAGGGTCCTCATACCCACCTCTGACGCAGCAGGCCGGTCAGCCGTTCCATCGGCGCGGGCCGACGGATCAGCCCCGAGCCGCCGCGGCGGCCTTCATGTCGCGCTTGAGCTCCTGCGGCAGCGAGAAGGTGAGCCGCTCGTTGGCGGTCACCACCTCCTCCACGTCGGCGAAGCCGCGCTCGGCGAGGTGCGTCAGCACCTCCTGGACCAGCTCGTCCGGGACGCTCGCCCCGGAGGTCAGGCCCACCGTGCGCGCCTCGGCCAGCCAGGCGTCGTCGATCTCGTGGGCGAAGTCGACCAGGTGCCCGGCGCCGGCCCCGGCGTCCAGGGCCACCTCGACCAGTCGTACCGAGTTGGAGGAGTTGCGCGACCCGACGACGATCACCACGTCGCACTCCGCCGCGATCTCCTTGACCACGTGCTGCCGGTTGCTGGTGGCGTAGCAGATGTCGTCGCTGGGCGGCGACTGGAGCATCGGCAGCCGCTTCTTGAGCCGGGCCACCGTCTCCATGGTCTCGTCCACCGACAGCGTGGTCTGCGACAGCCAGACGACCTTGTTCGGGTCCCGCACGGTGATCCGGTCGGCGTCCGCCGGACCGTCCACCAGCTGGATGTGCTCGGGGGCCTCGCCGGCGGTGCCGATGACCTCCTCGTGGCCCTCGTGACCGATGAGCAGAATGTCGTAGTCCTCGGCGGCGAACCGCTTCGCCTCCTGGTGCACCTTGGTCACCAGCGGGCAGGTCGCGTCGATCGCCTTCAGCGACCGCTCCTTCGCCTGCTCGTAGACCTCGGGCGCCACCCCGTGCGCGGAGAAGATCACGGTGGCCCCCTCGGGCACCTCCTCGTTCTCCTCCACGAAGATCGCGCCCTGCGCCTCCAGCGTCCGCACCACGTGCTTGTTGTGCACGATCTGCTTGCGGACATAGATCGGGGCACCGTAGAGCTTGAGCGCCTCCTCGACGGTCTGCACCGCCCGGTCGACGCCCGCACAGTAACCACGGGGCTTGGCCAGGAGCACGCGCTTGCCGGTCCGGGAAGTCGTCTCAGCCTCAGTCACCCGTTCATCGTACGTGCCACGGCGGTGGGTGGCAGCGGCTGCGACCCGTACCACACGCGGGGCACGGGGCTGGGCACGATGCGCGGACCGGCACCACCGGGCAACCCCTTGACGGGTACGAGAGGACGCCTGCCATGGTGATCCAGAAGCCACACCGTGGCGATCACCGACGATGGAAACGCCGTTGACCTCATGATCGTCAGGGCCGGGGGCAGTCGGGTCGTAGGGTGGGCGGATGAGCACGGGTGGGACGGCGGCGAGCAGCTCGGAGGAACCCTGGCCGGTGCGGGTGGTCAGCCAGAAGATCGGTGCCTGGGTCGCGCGGCTGGGTTGGGTGTGGGTCGACGGGCAGGTGGCGCAGATCAGCCGCCGACCGGGCGCCAGCACTGTCTTCCTGACGCTGCGTGACCCGTCGGCCGACCTCAGTCTCACCGTCACCACCAACCGGGACGTGCTCGATTCCGGCGCTCCCGAGCTGCGCGAGGGCGCCCGCGTCGTGCTGCACGCCAAACCGGAGTTCTACGCCGCCCGGGGCACGCTCAGCCTGCGCGCCGACGAGATCCGTCAGGTCGGCCTCGGTGAGCTGCTGGCCCGGCTGGAGAAACTCAAGAAGCTGCTCGCCGCCGAGGGGCTGTTCGACCGGGCCCGCAAGCGCCGGCCACCGTTCCTGCCGCAGCGGATCGGGCTGATCACCGGCCGGGCCAGCGCCGCCGAGCGGGACGTGCTGACCAACGCGCGCCGCCGCTGGCCGGCGGTGGAGTTTCGGACGGTGAACGTCGCCGTCCAAGGCCCCGGTGCGGTGCAACAGATCGTGGACGCGCTCAAGGTGCTCGACGCCGACCCGAGCGTCGACGTGATCATCCTGGCCCGCGGCGGGGGCGGCATCGAGGACCTGCTCCCGTTCTCCGACGAGGCGCTGTGCCGGGCCGTCTTCGCCTGCCGTACGCCGGTGGTCAGCGCGATCGGCCACGAGACGGACGCGCCGCTTGTCGACTACGTGGCCGACGTGCGCGCGTCGACGCCGACCGACGCGGCCAAGCGGGTGGTGCCCGACCTGGCCGAGGAGGTACGCCTGATCACCCAGGCCCGGCACCGGCTGCATCGGGCGGTACGCAACCTGGTCGACCGCGAGACGCACCGCATCGACGCCCTGCGTTCGCGGCCGGTGCTGGCCCGACCGCAGGTGATGGTGGAGCAGCGGGCCAACGAGCTGGCCGCCCTGCGACAGCGCGCCGGGCGCTGCCTGGAACACCGCCTCGCCACCGCCGACGACGACCTGCGGCACACCCTGGCCCGGTTGCGCGCGCTGTCACCGGCGGCCACCCTCGATCGCGGGTACGCCATCGTGCAGCGCGCCGACGGCCACGTCGTCCGCGCGGCCACCCAGGTCGCCCCCGGCGACCCGCTGCGGGTACGCCTCGCCGACGGGGAACTGTCCGCCACCGTCGACACCTGACCCGCCACCGCCCGCCATGCTGGGCGGTGCGGTCGCCGGAGGTGTCGGCCGGTTGTGCTGAGATGGTTGCGATGACTGACGAGAAAACGAGCGGGCCGGACGAGCGGCTCAGCTACGAACAGGCCCGCGCCGAACTCGCGTCGGTGGTGGAGCGGCTGGAGGCCGGCGGAACCTCGCTGGAGGAGTCCCTGGCGCTCTGGGAGCGCGGCGAGGCGCTGGCGGTGATCTGCCAGCGCTGGCTCGACGGTGCCCGCGCCCGCATCGACGCCGCACGGCAGGACCCGGCCGCCGGCTGAGCCGGGCAGGCCCACGCGGAGGGTCCTCGTCGGCGACGGAGCATTCGCGGCACGGCGTGCGGCGAAACGGCGCGGCGGGAGCTGGTACGCCCCCGCAGCGACCCGTCGTCCTCAGTCGAACAGGTTGTACAGCTCCGGTGGCGCCTCGACGACCTGGTCGGACGGGGGCTTCTGGGCTGCGGTCGCGTTGCCGTAGTCGCTGTACGTCACCCGGATCTCCGGCGCGGTGGCCCCGCCGGTGCCGGGGATCTGGAGGACCAGCTCGGTGAGCCGCCCCTGCCCGTCGAGCGTCGCGGTGAAGGGCACCGAGTTGGCCTGCGCGCCGAGCGCGGTGATCAGGCCCGGGTCGATCGATCCGGCGTCGGCGGCCTTCGACACGTCGATGGTGCCGGCGTACGTGCCGTCGCCGGTACGCCGTACCTCGGTGACGGCCTGGGTGAGCACCTCGCTGCCGGCCGGGTCGACCTGGTCGAAGTCGAAGCCCAGGTTGCGGTCGCCCTGGATCCGGCTCTGGTCGAGGTGCTGGTACTTGCCGAGGTTGAACTTGTCCCGCCCGGGGACGCTGGACGCCGCCGCGCCGCTGAGATCCAGCTTGACCCAGCTGTCCGGCTTGACGTGGACCAGGTCGAGGGCCATCGCCAGGTCGTCGGTCGGCTCGCCGATGCTCACCCGCATCTCCGCGCTCTGGCTCGGTTCGTGCACCTGCCCCTCGGCGGTCGAACCGGCACCGGACATGCGGAACCGGAAGTTGCCGTTGCTGAGTTCCCGGGTCGAGTTCAGCAGCGCCTGCTTGGCGTCCGAGTCGGCCTCCGGGGCCGCACCGGAGGCGGTGGCGGACGGCGTTGAAGTGGGCCCGGCCGTGCCGCCGCCGGTGGTGCAGGCGGCGACTCCGGGCGTGAGCAGCGCGGCGGCCACGAGGCCGGCGCTCAGTCGTCGAACAGTCATCGGTGTCTCCCAGCAGGGTCACCCGACGCATCTCGCGCGCCGGAGGCTCACCCTCCTGTTCCCCGCCGCCCCGCCGGGCAATCACCCGAACCTCACGGACGGCGCACCGGGCACCGGACGCGAAACGGGGGCGAGCCGAGCCCGCCCCCGTTACGCGTACCGCCGGCTGTCGCCGGTCCGGCCTAGTTCTTGAACATCTCGTAGGTCTGCTCGCCCGCCTCGACGACCTGGTCCGCCGGCGGCTTCTGCACCGCGGTGGCGGCGCCGTAGTCGCCGTAGGTCACCTTGATGTCCTGCGCCTTGGTCTCCCCGGCCGCGGGGATGGACATGACCAGCTCGGTCACCCGGCCCTGTGCGTCGAGCTTCGCAGTGAACGGGATCGCCTTGGCCTTCTCGCCCAACTCCTTGAGCATGGCCTCGTCGGTGGCGACCGAGTCCGTCACCGCGGAAAGGTCCACCGTGCCGCTGTAGGCGCCCTCACCGGTCTTCTCCACCTCGGCGATGCCCTTGAACATCGCCTCGGCGCCGGCCGGGTCGGTGCCGGAACTGAACGGGTTCAGGCTCTTGGCGTCGCCAGCCTTGGCGGCGTCGAGGTGCTGGTACTTGTCCTTGAACGTGTCCGCGCCCGGCATTCCGGCGAACAGGTCGCCCAGGTCCATCTTCACCCAGGTGTCGGGCGTGATGTGGATGAGGTCGAAGTCCATGGTGAACTCGTCGTCGCCCATGGACATGGTCATCTGCGCGCTGTCGCTGGGCTTGTGGACCACGCCCTTGCCGGTCATCGAGTCGGCGGTGATGGTGAAGGTGAAGTTGCCCTCGGCCAGCCCCTTGGTGGAGGCGAGCAGCGCCTCCTTCGGGTCCGCCGGGACGTCCTGCGCGGACGACGACCCGGAGGGCGAGTCGGCAGTGCCGGAGTTGCAGGCGGCCACGCCAGGAACAAGCAGCGTGGCGGCGATGACGCCCACGCTCCACCGTCGAATGTTCACAGACTGTCTCTCTTCCCAACAGGGATAGCCCACCGGACCGCGCCGGCCGGGCACCGAACCCGGGGAGCGTAACGGATGACACCGACATCCGGGGGGCAGTTACTCAGTCCACGGCCGCGGCCATCTCCCGCAACTCGTTGTCCCGGGCATCCCCGACCACGATCACCGTACGGTCCGGTTGGAGCAGCACCAGCGCCTGCTCGTTGCCCCGGGCGGTGTACCGCTGCCAGGTGCTGGCCCCAAGATCGGTCTGCCCCTGCGGCCGTCCCTCGCCGGTCAACTCGGCGGGCAGCAGCCGCTCCGGTGGCACGTTGCTCTGCACCAGTTGCAGACCTCGGCCCTCCGGCGTGACATAGCCCACCCGCAGGGTCGCGCCGTCGTCGGTCGTTCGATAGTTGGCCCGCACGGTCCGCCACCCGTCGCCCAGCCCGGTCGGCTCGCTGACCGGGAACACAGCGGCCGACCGCGCCTGGTCGAAGGCCGGCGCCGGGTCGACCGTGTTCGGCTCGTCCCCGCCGAGGAACCCCCGGTAGAGCGCGAACACCAGGGCGATCGGGATCAACAACACCAGCAGCGAGATCGCCATGTCCTTCGGCGACCGTTCGGACCTGGCGGCGGGCCCCGCCGGCGGCGCCGGCTCCCCGGCGGTCCGCGCCGGGTGCGGCTGCGGCTGGGGTACGCCCGGTCCGCCCGCCCGGTCGACGGTCGGCTGGTCGCCGGTCGACGGCTGGTCGGCGGGCACGCGGTCGGCAGGCTGTGCGGGTTCCACCCCGCTATTCTCGCAGCCGCCCGACCGGCGGTATCCGGCCCATCACCGCCCCGCTCCGGT